>JAGCNQ010000027.1 GCA_017645845.1 Bacteroidaceae bacterium | reverse complement strand
CGGATCAGGATCTCGGCAATGTCTTTGCCTGCGACTGCGTGATGGCTTGTTACAGCGACGAGGGCAGGGAGTGGAAGCAGCAGATGCTCGACTATGTGCAGGGCAACATCGACCTCGTCGTCGAACGCTTCGCCTCGGAATATCCTCGCATCCGTCCCATCGTGCCCGATGCCAGTTTTCTTGTCTTCCTCGATTGCACGGCTTTGGGCTTCAAGACACAAGGCGAAGTGGAACACTTTTTCGCCTTCGATGCCAAGGTTGGCATGAACTCAGGAGCAATGTTCGGCAAAGGTGGCATCGGTTTCATGCGCATGAACATCGGCTGTCCCCGCTCTGTCATAAACAAAGCCATCGACCACATCGTCAAAGCTTGCAAAGAAATTAAAATATCAACTCAATAATTAACTATTATGGATAATCAGGAATTAAATTATCAGGATTTCTCTGCTGAGCGGCAGTGGGAGGCAACGGAAGCATTCCCCATACTCATGCGGAAGGTGTATTTATGGATGACTTTTGCTCTGCTCATTACGGGTATGACAGCCTATTACGTGGCTACAAGTCCAACTCTTCTGACGGCCATTCTGACCAACAAGATTCTGTTTTGGGGGCTGTTTATTGCCGAACTTGCATTGGTTTTTGGACTCAGCGCTGCCATCAACCATTTGTCCTTGACATTCGCAACAGTGATGTTCATCCTCTACTCTATCATCAACGGTGCTACAATGTCGATAATCTTCCTTGTCTATGAGGTATCCTCCATCGCTACGGTATTCTTTATCACAGCAGGGACCTTCGGCGCGATGGCCTTGATAGGCTACACTACCAAGAAAGACCTCTCGACGATGGGAAAATTCATGTACATGGGTCTCATCGGACTGGTAATAGCTACTGTGGTCAACATATTCCTCAAGAGCGACGGTTTGACAATGATACTGAGCTACATTGGCGTGATTATTTTTGTGGGACTTACCGCCTGGGATTCACAAAAGATAAAGCAGATGCTGTTACAAGCTCCCGAAGTTGACGAGGCGACTCAGAAGGTGGCTCTGTTGGGCTCTCTTACGCTCTATTTGGACTTCATCAACCTGTTCCTCTACCTGCTTCGAATCTTCGGAAGAAGAAAATAAAGTCTGGGGCGCTCCGGACTTACGGCCACTTACAAAAAAAGTCGGGGTGACCCGACTCGAACGGGCGACCACCTGGTCCCAAACCAGGTGCGCTACCAACTGCGCTACACCCCGATTGCTTTTCTTTTATTGACCATTGACCATAAATCATTGACCATTCAACGCGAAAAGCGGTGCAAAGATACAACAAAATGTGAAAAGTGAGAAATGAAAAGAGAAAAATTATTCGTTTCATCTTTGTTTTTTGATTAATTCTTAATTCTTAACTCTTAATTCTTGATTTATTTGTATCTTTGCGGGCGCATTATAAATAAACTATAAGAAAATAGACAATAAATAAATCTGAAAACAATGAAGAAGTACAATTTCAATGCCGGTCCTTCTATCCTTCCCAAGGAAGTGATGGAGGCAACGGCAGCAGCCTGCCTCGAGTTTGAAGGCAGCGGTCTCTCTCTGATGGAAACAAGCCATCGTGCCAAGAATTTCCAGCCTGTCGTTGACGAGGCAGTCGCTCTGTTCAAGGAACTGCTCAATATTCCCGAAGGCTATGCTGTCATCTTCCTGGGCGGCGGTGCGAGTCTGGAGTTCTGCATGGTTCCTTACAATTTCCTCGAGAAGAAGGCCGCTTACCTCAATACCGGTGTATGGGCGACCAAGGCTGAGAAGGAAGCCAAGCTCTTTGGCGAGGTAGTTGAGGTGGCTTCGAGCGCTGACAAGAACTTCACCTACATCCCCAAGAACTTCACCATTCCAACGGATGCCGACTACTTCCACATCACCACCAACAACACCATCTATGGTACTGAGATTCTCAAGGACTTCGACAGCCCTGTCCCCATGATGGCAGATATGAGTAGCGATATCCTCTCCCGTCCTATTGACGTGAGCAAATACGGCATGATTTACGGTGGTGCGCAGAAGAACCTGAGTATGGCCGGTGTGACTTTCTGTATCATCAAGGAAGACCTGCTAGGCAAGGTGAGCCGTCCTATTCCCACGATGCTTGACTATCGTACACACATCAAGAAGGGCAGCATGTTCAACACACCTCCTACAGTGCCCATCTACTGCGCTCTGCAGAACCTAAAGTGGATAAAGAAGCAGGGGGGCGTTCAGGCAATGGAGAAGTTGGCCATCCGCCGCGCCGAGATTGTCTATGGCGAGATAGACCGCAACAAACTCTTCGTCGGCACAGCCGAAGAGGACAGCCGTTCTCGCATGAACATCACCTTCGTTCTCAAACCCGAGTATCAGGAGCTGCAGGATGAGTTTATGGCATTCGCTACCAGTAAAGGTATGGTTGGCGTGAAGGGTCACCGCGACGTCGGCGGCTTCCGCGCAAGCTGTTACAATGCAATGACCATCGAAGGCTGCGAGGCTCTCGTGGCTTGCATGAAGGAATTTGAGAAAAATCATTAATCATTGAGTCCCCTCTCCGCTCCTCAGGAGCGTCAATTCTTAATTCTTAACTCTTAATTCTTAATTAGGAAGAAATGAAAGTACTTGTTGCAACAGAAAAGCCATTCAGCAAAGTTGCTGTGGATGGCATTAAGGCAGTAACGGATGCTGCCGGATATGAGCTTGTACTGCTCGAGAAATATACAGAAAAGAGTCAGCTGCTGGATGCAGTAAAGGATGTCGATGCGATGATTATCCGCTCGGACAAGGTTGATGCAGAGGTGCTGGATGCTGCAAAGCAATTGAAGATTGTGGTGCGCGCCGGTGCCGGTTACGACAATATTGACCTTGCTGCTGCTACGGCACACAATGTAGTCGCTATGAATACGCCTGGTCAGAATGCCAACAGCGTGGCTGAGCTGGTTTTCGGTCTGCTTGTCTTCGGTGTTCGTAATTTCTTCAACGGCACAAGCGGTACAGAGCTGAAGGGCAAAAAGCTGGGTATCCTGGCCTTCGGTAATGTTGGACGCAACGTGGCTCGCGTGGCTAAGGGTTTCGATATGGAAGTTGCTGCCTACGATGCTTACTGTCCCACAGAGGCTATCGAGGCTGCAGGTGTGACTGCCGCAAAGAGTCAGGAGGAATTGTTCGAGACCTGCGACATTGTGTCTCTCCACATTCCTGCTACGCCAGAGACTAAGCAGAGCATCAACTACGACCTCGTTGGCAAGCTGAAGAAGGGTGGCATCCTCGTGAACACTGCCCGCAAGGAAGTGATTGACGAGCCCGGACTCATCAAACTCATGGAAGAGCGCACCGACCTGAAGTACCTGACGGACATCAAGCCCGATGCAGATGCTGAATTCGCCAAGTTTGAGGGCCGCTATTTCGCTACCCCCAAAAAGATGGGTGCACAGACAGCAGAGGCCAACGTCAATGCAGGCATCGCTGCTGCCAACCAGATTGTAGGTTTCCTCCGCGACGGCATCACTAAGTTCCAAGTTAACAAGTAAACAAGTTGACGAATAAACAAGTTGCAAGTTATGGCTGTTGTAAAACCATTTAAAGGAATAAGGCCTCCAAAGGAACTTGTGGAGCAGGTGGAGAGCCGACCTTATGATGTCCTTGAATCGGAAGAGGCTCGTGCTGAGGCTGGTGACAATGAGAAGAGTCTTTATCACATCATCAAGCCCGAAATCAACTTCCCCGTCGGCACCAGCGAATATGACCCGCGTGTCTATGAGGAGGCTGCGCGTCAGTTCCAGAAGTTCCAGGACAACGGCTGGTTGGTGCAGGACAAGGATGAGCACTACTACATCTATGCCCAGACAATGAACGGCAAGACACAGTACGGCCTTGTCATTGGCGCATATGTTGATGACTACATGAACGGTGTTATCAAGAAGCACGAGTTGACACGCCGCGACAAGGAAGAAGACCGCATGAAGCATGTTCGTGTGAATAATGCTAACGTGGAGCCTGTCTTCTTTGCCTATCCCGACAATGCTGTGCTCGACAAGCTCATCATGCGCTATGCCGCTACCGAGCCTGAGTATGATTTCATCGCACCCGTCGATGGCTTCGGCCACAAGTTCTGGGTAATTAGCGACGCTGCCGATATCGCTACCATCACCGAGGAGTTCCGCAAAATGCCGTCGCTCTACATTGCCGACGGTCATCATCGCTCTGCCGCTGCTGCTCTTGTAGGTGCAGAGAAGGCAAAGCAGAACCCCAATCATCGTGGCGACGAGGAATACAACTACTTCATGGCGGTTGCTTTCCAGGCCTCGCAGCTCACCATCCTCGATTACAACCGCGTCCTCAAAGACCTCAACGGCCTCACCTCCGAGCAATTCCTTGAAGCTATTCGCAAGAACTTTACCGTCGAGGACAAGGGTACGGAGATTTACAAGCCCGCCAAACTCCACGAGTTCTCACTATACCTCGACGGACATTGGTTCTCTCTCGTAGCCAAGGACGGCACTTACGACAACAACGACCCCATCGGTGTACTTGATGTGGACATCTCCAGCCGTTTGATTCTCGAAGAGATTCTGCAATTGGGTGATCTCCGCTCCAGCAAACGTATCGATTTCGTTGGCGGACTTCGTGGCTTAGCTGAACTGAAGCGTCGTGTGGATAGCGGTGAGATGCGTGCTGCTCTCGCTCTCTATCCTGTCTCGATGCAACAGATCATGGACATCGCCGACAGCGGTAACATCATGCCTCCCAAGGCAACATGGTTCGAGCCCAAACTCCGCTCGGGGTTGGTGATTCATAAGTTGAGCTAAAAGTAGATAGAGGAAGATAAAAGAAGATAGAAGTAGATAGATGACATTAGTTTTTATCGTTGCCTAAGGTGTTGTCCTCTATCTCCGTCGCGTAGCGGCATATCTCCCTCTATCTTCATATATCTCCTTAAATGATGACAGACCAATATAAAACCATAAAATCCAAAAGCGAGGGCACTTACACTGAACTCAGGAGTAAGTTCCTCGCTTTTGCACATCCTGTCAGTACGGTCGAGGAAGCAATGGCGCTTGTGGAGCAGTACCAGAAGAAATACTACGATGCCCGACATGTCTGCTGGGCTTACATGATTGGTGCCGAGCGGGAGACCTTCCGCGCCAATGACAACGGCGAACCAAGCGGCACAGCCGGCAAGCCTATCCTCGGACAGATTAACAGCAACGAGCTGACAGACATCATTATCTTTGTCGTTCGCTATTTTGGAGGCGTGAAGCTGGGCACCAGCGGACTGATTGTTGCTTATCGTACGGCTGCTGCCGAGGCCATTGCTGCTGCCACCATCGAGGAGCGGCAGGTTGAGGCGGAGTATGACTTCTCATTCGAGTATCCCTTGATGAATGCTGTGATGAAGGTGGTTCGTGATATGGATGCCCGCGTCCTCTCTCAGAGTTACGATATGGATTGCCAAATGCGCGTCAGCATTCGCAAAGGTCTCCTCGATGAGCTCAAGACTCGCCTCAAAAAAGCAATTTCTCCTTATTGACTTTCTTTTTCTTCTTTCCTGAGTAGGAAAGATTCGCTGCTTCTATTCATTACTTTTTGCGAATAAGGCAGGAAAATTCCTCGATATATGGTACAATAGTCCTTGATATATAGTACAAAACAATTTTCAAGGTTAGAATATATATATTCAAAGTTAGAATAACTATTTTTCAAGCCTAGAAAATAAATATTCTAAGCTTGAAAATAGTTTTATACAATAGAATAGAAACTTTTTATCCAAGGAGTAAATATTTTTGTATTGTATGTCGTGGAATTATCCCTATTCCTCTCCTGCTCGCTGATAGGTGAAGATTTGCTGATTGTCCATCTAAGTTAAAGACGAACCATCTATTTCCTTCTGAAAACCATTGCGCAAGCCTTTTTCGATTTATTTCATCAAATTTTAGACGTTCTCGCATCATGTTTCAAATAAATTCGCTATCTTTGCGATGGAATTGAGTCAAAACAAGCTTTATTCCAAGACATATTAGCTCAATAGTCTCTCAATCACCACCGAGAAAAAGAGCAAACCTTCATTATTGGGACTGTAACCCAAACGGGCGCAGCTTTCCCATATTTGAAGGTGGCTTGTGGTGAGCCGAGAGATGTATGGCGAATGTCTGCGCCTCTTGCATTCTAAAAATTAACCTAATTCTCAACCAACATGAAGAAATCTATCCTTACATCGCTGCTCGTCTCTCTGGCATTGGGAGCTGCGGCTCAGACAGAAAAGCAAGGCTCGACGGCCGTTCCGCCTGCGCCTGACCGAAGGGAAGAAGGGAAAGTCAACCCTCGCGGCATCTACAGGCTGATGATGCTCATTGGCAAAAGCGGTGAAGTAAACTCTCCCTACCACCAGTACAAGGTCTGCACCGATGCCTCACGCTCATGGTCGTCTTCGGGCGGAACGGAACTTTCAGTATCAACAACAACGACCGCATGGTCTTCAACTACACAGGCGACCAACCGAAGTCGGAGGACGACAAGAGCATTCTGATTTACGACAGCAATGCCGAGCACTTCACCGAGAAGTGGTGGAGCGACTTCGAGGGGCACATGATTTTCCCCCACAACGACTGGTGCGTGGAGAAGTACAAGTCGGGGGAATACACTGAGGAGAGCCGCATCGCTTTCGACGCGATGACAGGCAAGGCGGAAGTCGATGCCAGCAACCCCTTGACAGGCACCTGGCGCATGATTGGCTATGTAGATGAACTAAGCGACGTTAAGAAGGAGCTGCCGGTGTTGCACGAGAAATATCCAGGCAGCAAGTACTTCAACACCTTCTTTGTGTTCTCTCCGAAGCACTGGGTGATGGTAACCAGCAGGTTCGGCGCAGTGGATGATATGACATTCGACGGGAAGAAAGCGTTCAAGTCGGGCAACATGTCGCATCAAGTGAAGTGGCTGTCGAAGGACCACATCGCCGTGTCGGAACATATCGACTACCGCACAGACTGGCAGATACTGGAGCGCGTCACCGACGGACAGACACCGATGAGCCACATCATCAGCCAGTACATCCAAAAGGCACCGCGCGTACTCCGCTAAGCCCATAAGGAAGGAACCGAAAACTTGTAGTTAAGCTTTCGGTTCCCTTTTCTTATCCGTGCGCTAAACTTCTATACCTTGCAGCTCTAAAAGGGCTTTGACGGCTTTGTCGAAGTCGCTTTCTAAGAGACGCATTTCACATCTCGAACTCGCGTTCTGTTTCGAGACAATAGCTATTTAACTTTCACCAGGCGTTTCTTGCCGTTGATGATGTAGATGCCAGTCTTGGTGATGCGGTCGAGGCGAGTACCACTAAGGGTATAGATAGTTCCCTCTTCCATTTCTCCGAGGGGAGAAACTATAGCATCTTCGTCACTATAGACGGTGACAAGGACTGTTGCCTGCTTGTTGGAGCCGTCTGTGGCCTTAGCGGTGATGGTGGCTGTGCCGGCTGAGACAGCCGAGATGATGCCGTCGGCTGCGGTGGCGACTCCAGCATCAGATGTCAACCAACTGAGTTCCTTGACGGTTGCCGTCTCAGGCAGGATGGTGACGGTCAGGACGGAATCGTTACCAGCAACCATCTCGATATCGTCAGGCTCCAACAGGATTGAGCTGACATAAGTCTTGGCCAGGGAAACGTCGTAGTTTGCATTCTCCAGCAGGCATTCTACGCCATCGGCTGTAATGAAGTGCTGATGCTGTATCTGATAGGTGCCGCCCGTAAAGTCTTCTGCGCCCATAAGGGTAAAGGTGAGTGCCGTTCCCGTACTAGCCGAGAAGTTCTCATTGCCGGAGGCATAGACGAGCAGGTGTGCACCATTGTTTATAGGAAGAACGTGGCAGATATGGGTGTCGCTTATGACTTTCGAACCAAACTCAATGCTGCCCTCCTGTATCGATAAGCCTTGTGAGAGGACGATGTCGGCCTCGTAGGCCGTAGCAGGCCGACTCATATTAATCCATACTGTCATTTTGCGTGTGCCGCCTGCTTTAACGGAAGCATTGCTCGAGTAGAGTGTGGCCGTGAGAGGCTCTTCTCCGAGCGATACGTCACTTATGAGACGACGCACGGTTACGACGTCTGCCACATCGATGTGGCTATCCATATTGGCATCGGCATTCACCTGCTCAAAGTCTTCCGGTACATCGCCTATCAGGTAGGATGCTATCCATAGGGCATCGGTCTCATCCAAGATACCATTGCCATCAACATCGCCCGCCAGATGACTGATATTATAGTAGGTGCCGTCGTCGGTCTTGAGAACGACGTTGTGAGTGGCATCAAAGATGGGATAAGCATCCTGTCCGAGAGTCTGATACCAAATGGGCTCCAAAGTCTTGCCGCTATTGAGCTGATAGCATAGCTTGCCACTTGCCACATCTTCAACATAAATGCGGTTAACCTGTGTGGTTGAGGTGCTATAGCAGTTCAGGGCGCTGGCACCGCCTCGATAGAAATCGTTGCGGTAGCTATAGCCTTCGACGGTACCGATGTTGTAACAGTTCTGTAAAGTTGCAGTCGTACCGAGCCAGCCGCAGATGGCAGCAGTCTCGCTACTGCCGATGATATTACCGGTGTTGTAGCAGTTATAAAGATAGTAGGTGCAGGAAGAGCCCTTGTTGCAGCCGATAATGCCGGCAGCATTGGCTCCGGAACCTGTTACATTCGCCTCGTTGCCGACACACGAGAAGGTGATATTGCCGGCGCCAGTAGAACCACCAACCAGGCCGACATAGTTAGCACCACTGATTGAGCAGGAACTGTCGAGGATGAGATTGCTGATGGTTGCTCCACCGCCAATAGTACCGAACAGACCGGTAAAGTCCCCGCCTGTAATGCGCAAGTTCAAGATGCGATGTCCCTGTCCGTCAAAGACACCACGGAAGGAACTCTTTTGAGCACCTATCGGCTGGAACTGGTCGTTATAACCTTCCATGTCGATGTCTGCCTCGAGGTAGCAGTTGCTGTACTGTGCTCCTCCGGCGACAGCCAAACTAAACTCGATGAGCTGCTCGGGCGTGGAGACAAAATAGGTGGAGTCCGTATAGAGGGTACCAGGATTATAGCCAATATAGTTGTCAATCCAGGCCAGACGGGTCGGGATATAGCTCCGCAACACATCCACCTCCGCATCGAAGGAGCCAAGCGCAGAGACGTTCTGATGAACCCTGCTGTTGAGGATAGGCCAGCGAATGAAGTTGAGGCGCTGCGAGGCATCCATCTCCTGAGCCATGCTGTCCACGTAGGCCACGAGCGTCTTCTCGTCGAGCAATCCCTCTTTACGACTGTCTATCCATATCTGTTTGAGCTGCTGGTCGGCAGCATTATCGCTGAGCAGACGGGAGACAAATGACTTCATGTTGCCTGCAGCACTGCCGCCACGATAAGCCCAATCGCCACGGCCATTGACAGGATAGATGCGCTGGTCGTTGTCGAAAGCGAGGTCGAAGTCCCAGCTGGGAGAAACATGGAACTGATTTTCCTCACGCTCCTTATACATATACGTACTCCAGTAAGTATCCATGTTACCCGAGAACTCGCCTATAAGGAAGTGCTTAAGGAAGGACTCTATGTCGAGGTACTTGCGATAGCCGTTCTCTGGGTCAGTGTAGTTGCTGGCGAAGACGGATGACTCCATTAGGTTAAAGTAGTTCTGGATGTAGTTGTGCTGTTGAGTGGTAATGTCTTCATCGCCCGGATGCTTAATGGTGACAGGATTGTTACGATTGCTTGTAAACCAACTGGACTCCTGGCTGGCGTATGCATCGATTTCGATGAGATAACCGCCAGTCAACTCGGGCTCCTCGTTGTCCCAGGTCTCCATCTCAGTAACAGGGACACGGTTCTTATCTACCGACACCTGGTCGCAAAGCTGATAGCAACCTTTGTACTCGCCGTTCATGATGACATCGACGGGCTGGCACCACGGCGTATAGGGAGCTCCTATGCGCTTGCTCACCTCGAAGGCCAGGCAGTTACGCATCAGCGTCTTATCACCGTAGTTGTTGATGAGCGTCCACTTCTTAGCCTTTGCCGGACTCTCCATTGACGACCCCTTAAGCATGTGATGGCTTTTTCCGTCGGCGAACTTGATGCGCCAAGGTTTCTTTGGGAAGCCCCAAGAAGCATTGCCGCGGCCTCGGACAGTGATAGGATACTCCTGGATACGTGTACCGCCATCGTACGTGATGGTGATGTTTGAGGGCATCTCGGTCACCTTGTCCCTCGGGTCGTAGCCGGCATAGGTATGGATGCTCACCGTTGGGAGGTTCGTCACTTGATACCAGATGGAGTCATTGCCCTCGCCCTCGTAGCCGTAGAACTCCAGTTCAGCAATGTTACAACGTGCGTCATTGGGACCGACATATCTAACATAGCGGAAACCGCGTGTCACAGGTACATTGGCATAGTCCATCCTATTGGCTTTACCTGTATTCGGAATGAGGTAGAGGGGAACAGCATCGAGGAAGTCTGGACTGTTGCTACCTTCAAAGACAGCAAGTTGGACACGCGTTGCCTGACTTGTGCGAGGGCTCCAACCTACTTTGGTAATCACATGAGGTGTACCAAGATCAAGACCCACCCAAGTGCGGGAACGGTCCATCGAGGCATAGAAAGTTTCAAAATCGCCGTCGAAAGCATGGGCCGCTGTGTTGACCGTCTCACTCGGTTGGTTAGTGCTGTAGTCAATATTGGGTGACCCGATGGGCGTGCCACTGAGTTTCGTTGAGACAGGAACATCCTGCGCATAGCTGAAAAGCATAACCATCAGCAGCAGGATAAAGGTTGGAATACGATAAGCCAAACAAGGTCTTCCTAAATTATTCATGATGAATCCGTCCTTAGTACTTATATTTCAAACGGCAAAATTACTATTATTTGAAGAAACATGCAAATGCAACATCGCTTTTTAATATAATAATGTCACATTGTGCAAATAATTCGCACCCTTTTGTTATAATAATAAAGATAAAAAACTAACTTTGTACACGAAAACCATTTATCTGCCAATGAAGAACTATTGTCATTTACTTCTTTCCCAGCTTCTCCTCCTTTGGGCTGGGCTACTTCTGGCTCAAGGCGACCTAACACACGAAGTGGCTGCCAACACTGAACGCTGGCCTGTCCCTCAGCCAGATGCCGGTTGGAAACTGGAATACTTGCCACACAACAACGCCAACCACAATGTCTATGTCTATAAAGACAAACTCTACGACGGACTCTTTACCCGCACACTCGGCTGGAACGGAGGCGACGGTGTTCAGACAACGGCACTGCCCGACGGTAACGTTTTCTGGAGCTTCAACGACAGCTTCTATGGTCGTGCCACAGCAGCTGCAACACGCATCCGCCAGTCCTGCAACTTTCCGCGTAACAGTATCATGGTACAGACACCAGGCGACGACGGACTGCCCGGTACAAAAAGCAGCAACCAGAAATGGCTTGCAGACTGGGTGCAACGGACGAACTCATCGGGTAACGGCTACTATCATTGTCGCACACACCTGCGACATCCGAAGGGGGAGAAAACTGACGCACAGATTAAGAATGGCGAGATAGACCAGACTTACCTCTATTGGGCAGGCGACGGTACGATTGTTGACGGGCAGCTTCAAGTGCTTTGGGCAGGTGTCTATAATGGTACGGAGAACCTGATGCAGAGCGATAACCGTGCTTTGGCCATCTACTCGCTCGAAGGAACACCCGGCGATGCCACCTACCTTAAGCTACTGAGCGTTGACCATCACTTCTTCGAAAAAGACCCCATCGGCTATGGTGCCACACTATGGGAGGATGAGGACGGACACACCTACCTCTATTCCTGCAATCAGTTCAAGAAGAACCCCGACGATGCGCTCAATACGTCTTCGCCTGTCGTGGCTCGCTCCACGACTCACGACCTCCGTTCTGCCTGGGAATACTATGTCGCAGACAAGAACGGGAAATTCCACTGGCAAAGCACCTACCCTACCAGCGAGGAAGTGAACCGCTCGGCCATCAGTTCCCGCAGTGTCTCTACGGCTTGGGTCTTCAAGGACGGTGACTGGTACTATATGACAGCACAGGGCTACGTCTTCGGCAAACAAGTGTATATCATGCGCAGTCGCTACCCATGGGGGCCCTTTGAGGAGTGCCACCAACTCTGGACAATGCCTTGGGTACTCGACAAAATCGGTACACGCACCTATGGAAAATTCTACATGCCACATCTTCACCAGGCGCTCTCCAGAGAGGGCGAGCTGGTCTTCTCAACAAATACCGACAGTGATAATTGGGGCGACAACTTCAACAGCAAGGGGTCAGCCGACTTCTACCGCCCCTACTTCTTCCGAGTCTATAACTGGAAAGCAATATTCGATGAATAAATTCAAAATTCAAAAAGTCTCCTTTAGTGGAGTCCGTTATCTGTTGACTGTTGTCTGTTGTCTGTTCACCAGCTGCTATAAGCTCATATCTACATATGCGCCGAGCGAAGTGGAGCCAGGGCAGACCTTCGAGGTTAGTTTCACCGTCATCGACGACGGTTCAGACACGCAGAACTTCGTAACGGACTGGTCATACGCCGGCGTTCGTGTACCCAAGGGATGGACAGTGACTGTTCCGCAAGGTGCACACCAACAGTTTGCTGAGGATTGGGTCTATTACAAGGACGGTTCGAAGGTGAATAGTGCACACAACATGGAACCCTGCGACAAGCTGACACAGTTCTACAACTCTGCCTGCCCAAAATCGAACTACACCTGGGCGGGCTTCAAAAGTGTGAACAAGATTCCCAAGAATATCTCGGCATGCTGGCGTAACGGTTGTGACAGCATCCGTGTCACCTTCCTCGTAACAGTACCGGAAGATGTAACGCCTGGGCGTTACCAAATTGACTTTATGGGCGGCGACGAAGAGGACGATGCCGGCATCGATAAATACAACAGCTACTCCGATGCCAAGGACTCACGCCTCTTTCATGTCAGCACAGCCTCGGGTTCCTACGTAGATAACCGCAACGCCTCCCTTGCCCGCACCATTATCGTAACTGATGTGACGGGAATACGCTCCCCCTCCATCTCCTCTAAGGAGAAGAGAGGCGTGTACGACCTTCAAGGCCGACCTGCAACAAAGCAATCCGGTATTATAATTAAGAATGGTAAAAAGATAATTAAAAGATGAAACGCTTCAAGCTGCTTATTACCTTCCTTCCAATAGTTGTGACCGCCCAGAATACTCTTCCCTTCGGAGGCGGTGAAGGAGAGCCGCAGTACTCCATGATTGTCAACACCACCTCGGGCAATGCCACAGCCTTCCCCACCAACCAGATTGATTCGGTGGTCTTCACAGAGGATACAGCCGAGTCCCTCCCCGCACCTGTTAAGATACAGATGAAGCGAAGTATCGTCTTCTTGGGGCACAGCATCTGGCGCAACGACAACTACCTGGTCACCTACAGAAGCTCTGGCTCGTTCGTAACGCCCTTCTCTGGAGTCTTTCGCGGACGCGGCTACCAGACACTACTACAGGAGGTCTTTGACTTCCCGTCGGTTGCTTCGCCGGGGCCGGACGGCGGCTATAGCGGATACTCGCTGGGAGGCACAAGTGCTACGGACAGCAAGAGCATCGCTGTAGTAGCTCAGCAGACAGACAACGGCTGGCCAAGCGTCCCGAATGCCATTTGGACGATAGACTTCATCACCAACGACTTCAAGCGTAATGTCCCCCTCGGCACCTTCGCCGATTACAAGAATGCCACAGGGCCTGCTACCTTTTATGGAGCTGTCCGCCAGCTCTATGATAAGATAAAGGAACTCTCGGGTAGCGATGTCATTATCGTCTTCAGCAATGCCCTGAAGCGCAACAACTCGGACTACACGAGCACCAGCAAGAACACCGTCGGTTGCTCATTGGCAGACTATGAGCTGGCACTCCTCACCTGTGCCGCAGCCAATACCGACTGGTACTTCGTGGACCAGAACCGTCTCTCGGGCATTACGGACGAGAATCTGCCAGCCGTCACAGCCGACGGGCTGCATCTAAACAATCTCGGCTACACAATGGCAGTCCAGCCCTGGATTAATGTCCTTCGCAACCTTGCGGATAAATAAACCTTTTGTATGAAGGCTGTATCCCTGTTCCGACGATGGAAACGGGCTCTTCCTCTACAGTCACCTGGCACTCGGCCTTCACACCACTGCCATCTGCAGCCCGACAAGTGATGGTACAAGTGCCTGGGAAGAAGGCCGTAACTAAGCCATCGCTGTCAACCTGAGCTACACTTTCGTCACTGCTCTCCCATGTTACGATAGGGAAATAAGCATCCGATGGCAGTACAGTTGCAGTGATGCCCTTTGACTCACCAAACAGGAGATGGAGTATCACTTCACTCAATATTATCTCTGTAACAGCAACGCGCTGAATCTTTTCGATACGTACAGGCCGAACATTCAAGCCTATATATCTGCGGTCGACACCCCAGCCGATGCTATTATAGGTGAACCCCCAATCGTAAGCATTGTTTGGAGAACTCTCTATGAGGGAGCGAGTCCAACAAGAGCCGTAACTTCCTTCTCTGTATAGCATCACGCTTTCGCAATAGCCTGAGGCAGGAATGAAAATCCAATTATCGTTCTGTTTGCTCATTATCTTCCTGCCGATAAAGCCATTTATTGTTGTCCAAGTTGAGGTGGTGAACTGAGTATTGATGAGTTCCTGCATCTGGGCAAAGCTTGGCATCTGCCATTCGCTGCCCCAGTTTGCGGTAGCGGCATCGTCCATTTGCTCCAATTCGGTCAATCCATCTGTAAAGCCGTTTAAGCCATAGCTGCTGACAGTACAATACTTCGTCATCTTGCCAGAACCTTTGTTGAATTTGTAGTGACCCGTATCATAGACAGTCTTCGGCTCCGTTTCGCCCCAGGAGAAGTAGTCTCCATATTCCTCGGGGCAGCTCGAACCGATATTGCATGTCGCCCACAGAGTACCGCTTGGCAGTCCGAGGTCAACCCATTCGTGGTTTTCTATGACAATTGGGTCCTTCTCAAGAAATACGATACTATCCAACTCCGAGACATCACATTTAATGGTTTCACCGTTTGACTTATAGAGTATAATCTTTTGCGCAAATACAGTCTGCATGCCAGCAACTATCAGGAGCAGTGTCACCAAAACTTTTCTTTTGCCCATAGTAATGTTGTTTAATGATAATAAGAAGATTTTCTGAGGACAAAGGTACATATTCTTTTTGAAAGGGCAATAACTTTTTCGGAAAAAACGTTTAAACACCTCCGCCGGAGCCGCTCGTAGCGTTTCCTTTTGCTTTTCATTATTACTCTAAATAAAAAAGCCCCCACTCCGTGTTAGAGTGAGAGCCGATTGCTTATCCCGTTCCCTTGGTGGGGGCAACTTGGATCCTTACTTCTCGCAGATACTATGGCCACTGAGCGAGGGCGCCCTCGGCTATGAAAGGCAGGTTGTTATCGGCAATTGTCTTGCGTGCCAGTTCGGTATTGTCGGTGCGGAAGACGAGTATGCCCTTGCCGCCATACAGGAATGTATAGATGT
>JAGCNQ010000282.1 GCA_017645845.1 Bacteroidaceae bacterium | reverse complement strand
TTGTCGGTACGAACCTGAACCATGAAACCGTTATCTTTCTCTTGGGCATTAACCAGGGAGAAGGGGATTTGCAGCACAGAAGCTACAAAAAGAATAAATAATAGATGTTTTAGTCTCATGTGTGTGTATTTTGATAATTCTTAACCCTCAATACAGTATCTTTTTCCCGTTGACAATATATACGCCCTTTGGAAACATTGACCGTTGACCATTGACTTTCCCTTCGGCCGTCGAGTGTTGCGTGACCATTGTCCATTTCCTTCCGCTGAGATCATAGACGTTGGCCCCATTTTTAATTTTTAAATTTTCATTTTTAACTTCTTCGATTCCTGTGGGGATGGGGCGGATGCCTGTGAGACCGAAGTCTATGTACTGGCCGCCACCCTTATTCGTACATTCAATGGCAATGACGTTGGTATCGTCGGGAGTCAGGGCGTCCACTGCTTCCTGATTGAGAGATATGTTCTTATAGGTGGTCAGGTAGCCGCTCTCCTGGAATGCCACGACGCTATTGAAATATACCGTAACGTCCTCGTCGTGATGAATCCTGCCGGTGAGGGCATTCATCTGTTCGGGCGTGAAACCGGTAAGGTCCAAATGATAGCGCAGACGAATGACTGAGGAGTTCCATGTGGTGTTCACGTAGCTTCCGGGAGTACTGCTGACACCGAAACCGGACAATCCTTCATTCCAACCGTTATCCCGATAGGCTGGTCGTGTCCAGGCGTTACTCGTCGAAGTGCCCGAAACAGCCGTCTGGTATTTCCATGTCCGGGCTTCTTTCTCTGCCGTCGGCAGCACATCGCATTCCTCGTAGAAGAAGTTATCCAGCAGGTTCTTGAGCTCACTTGCAGAGATAACCAATACGGAACCCTCCTCGGCACCTTCTGGCAACGACAGGTCGTTTTCGTCGCAAGGATACCACTTTTTCTCTGCTATATTGCCAGTACGGCTCATGGCCTGCCGTGCTCTCTCTGTGGAGTTATAGAGCAGGAACCAGCCTGTATCATCGAGGGCGGGGAAGGTCTGCGGTGCGCGGCTCTTAGGTATCTGCGAGCTGAAGATGCGCTGTGGCTCTGCGAAGCTCGTTCCCGATGTCCTTAAGACATTGGTCTGTGTCTGGCAGAGGTTCCTGTCGGAGCTGTAGAAGATGCCGGTATAGGTGTCGCCCGTCTTCTCTATATGCATATCGTAAACGGAATAGTTGGTGGAATAGAGAATACGTGGGGAGATGAACTTCTTCCAGTCCTTAGTTGTGGTAAAGTAGATGCTGTTTCTGTCCCCACTTCGGGCACTCCAATATATATAATAGGTAGAAGAGCCCTCTTCATAAATCCATTCCGGTGACTCTGCCTTGCTTATGTCTGAAGAAGAAGGCTTTACCAAGGTGTCGCCACTCTCGCCAGGTGTCCAGTTGACGAGGTCTTCGCTCTGCAGGTGGTAGAACCCGGGCTGGCTGTTATCCGCCAAACCGGCTACCAGATGGAAGATGTCCTTCCCGTCAATGTTGACTCTGCGGATGAAGGGAGCCTTGAGCTCCAAGCCAGCGTATTTACCTCCCAGAACGGGACGGTTTCCGTTGATGGTTGTCCAGTTGGCTCCATCCAGGCTGTATGCATAATGCAGCTCGCTGTTTGTGGGCAGGGTATAGGTCATCAGATAAGCCTTGTCGCTGACAGAGGTGAATTCCGGCACAGGTGTCTTGGCCGGCATGGGCTCTACCTGTAATTCAGAATTGGGGATATAGCTGCGCATTTTCAGGCCACAGTCTATGAACTGGCCGCCTGTTGTCTGCTTGCAGTGGATGGCCATGACGTTGTTCGAGCCGTCCAACTTTAATGCCTGGAGACCTTCCGGCAACAATGGCCACTGCTCGTATTTGGTATTATATCCTGTTACCTTGGCCGTGAGTTTTCCATTGATATAAATCTCAGCATCCTCGTCGTGGAAGAGCCAGAGGCGAAGTTCGTGCAGCTTGCTGGCATCAAAATTGTTGATACGGAAACTCCTTCGTATCCAGATGTCGCTGCTTGTCCATGATGTACGTCCGCCACCACCAAAGCCAGCTTCACCAGTCTTCCAACTGGAATCGTTGAAGTCAGGAGTGTACCAGTTGTCAGTAGGTTCCGATGTGGTGTATCTCCATTGAATGCCGGAGTTTTCATCGCCTGCCGCCACTATGGTGGTAGCTCCCGTGTAGCAGCTGTTGACTGTACGCTGAATCTTCGCTTTCATGGTAGCCTGCTGTGCCGGAGATACTTTCAGAACTTTGCGGTCGTAAGTCAGGATGCCGTTGCATTCCTGTTCAACGTCGGTAATCTGTGTATAAACCGACATCCACAGTCCCTTTTCCTTTTGAAGCTCTTGCAGGCGGTCTGTGTAGTGGTCATAGAGATTGGCATAAGTATCGGCATCATCTACGGTGGTATAGTTGACATCAGAGCCTGCCCACATGTGTCCCTCTATGAAGAGGTTGATGCCGCCGAACTCGCCACACGAGGCCACACGTTCGTTTACTGGATTCGTGGCAGCATTTGGGGAAGGGTAGGAGTGAACATCCAGAAAGTCTCCCATCTCTACATCTGTCCATCCCGTTACGGCATGTACGAAGCGGCCTGGGTCGTGATTGGCATTTATGACGCTGTTGACAGCCCTATGGGTGTGTGCCATACCACGTTCGACATGCTGCCCCCAGCCTTCGTTGATTACCACCCACGCCCCGATGCAGGGATGCTGACGCGTGGCATCGATGAGTGCTTCATTCTCGCGATAGAAGTTCTGCATGGCATAGTCGATGTTGCCTATCGCACCGCTTCCGCAGCCTGAGGGCATATCCTGCCATACAACAAGTCCGTTCCGGTCGCACCATTCGAACCAGAGGTCGTTCTCCAACTTGATATGCTTGCGTACCATATTCATGCCAAAGTCTTTCATCGTCTGCAAATCGAAGACCATAGCTTCGTAGGAGGGAGGCGTCAGCAGTCCGTCTGGCCACCAACCCTGGTCCAGAGGACCGTACATATAGAGGGGCTTGTTGTTGAGCAACACACAGGGATGTCCGTCCACCATACCACGTGAGAACTTCCTCATGCCGAAATATCCGCTCACTCGGTCTGTCTCTTTGCCCTGTTCGTTCAGCGTAATGTCAAGGTCGTACAGATTAGGCTCGTCGGGGCTCCAGAGTTTAGCAGACGGTATGGAAAGCGTAAACGTCTGGTCCGATGGTCCTGTCTGCTTTGTTACCGTTTTGTTGCCTTCTTTCACCGTCAGTGTCACTGAACATGGGGCAGAGGTTTTCACTTTTACAGAGACAGTAGAATTGTCGATGTCTGGGATGGGCTCATAGCTTTCTATATGGGTGGGGCTGACGGGTTCCAGCCAGACCGTTTGCCAGATGCCGCTGTTGGGCGTGTACCAGATACCGCTTGGCGAGACACTCTGTTTTCCGTTGGGCTGCCCACCGTCGGTCGGGTCCCAAACAGCCACTTGCAGTTCCTGTTCCGTACCTTCATTCAGTAAGGATGTGATATCGAAATAGAATGGAACTGAACCGCCGTCGTGGGTGCCTGCCAGCTTCCCATTCACATAGACATAACAGCGCCAGTCAACGGCACCGAAGTGCAGTAGGATGTTCTTACCGCTGAACTCACCCGGCAGGGTAAAGGTCCTACGGTACATGTGGGTGGACTTCCTGTTGGAAGAGTAGCTCTTGTCCATGATGCCGGAGAGGGCAGACTCAACAGGGAATGGTACCAGAATGGCTTTCGAGAAGGCTTCTGGACTAGTC
>JAGCNQ010000281.1 GCA_017645845.1 Bacteroidaceae bacterium | reverse complement strand
GGTCTCGTTCTCGTTCACCAGCACGCCGGTGTCACCGACCTCGCCGCCCATCTCGCCGTAGAAAGGAGTCTGGTCGAGGATGGCCTCATAGACGACGCCCTTCTTCTGCTTCACCTCGCGGTACTTCACAATGTGGCAAGTGTATTCGGTATAGTCGTAGCCAACGAAGGAGCAGACCCCCTCTGTCTCTCCCATAGAGGGGGAGGAACCAGCCTCAGCGCAAGAAGTCTCCCCTTTAAGGGAAGATTTAGAAGGGTCTACAATTTGCCAGTCGCCCAACTCTCTTTGTGCAGCCCCTCTGGCGCGCTCTTTCTGCTTCTCCATCTCTACGTTGAAGCCTCCCTCATCGACGGTAAGGCCGTTCTCGCGGCAGATAAGCTCCGTGAGGTCGAGGGGGAAACCGTAGGTGTCGAACAGGGTAAAGGCTTTCTCGCCGGCAATGACTGTCTGGCCGGCAGCCTTGGTCTCCTTCATCACACCGTCGAGCAGTTTGATGCCGGTCTCCAGGGTGCGCAGGAAGCTCTCTTCCTCCTCCTTCATCACCTTACTGATCAGCTCGCGCTGTCCTTTCAGCTCGGGGTAGGCATCGCCCATCTCCTGAATAAGAACTGGCAACAGGCGATACATGAAGGCCTCTTTCTGACCCAAGAAGGTATAGGCATAGCGGACGGCGCGGCGCAGGATGCGGCGGATGACGTAACCTGCCTTGGCATTGCCAGGCAGTTGTCCGTCGGCAATAGAGAAAGCGATGGCACGCAGGTGGTCGGCAATCACGCGCATAGCAACGTCTGTTTCCTCCTTCTCTCCATAGCGGAAACCACTCAGGTCACCGATAGCTTTGATGATGGGCTGGAAGACGTCGGTATCGTAGTTGGAGTGCTTGCCCTGAATGGCACGGACCAGACGTTCGAAGCCCATACCCGTATCTATGACGTTCATGCCGAGCGGTTCCAGATGTCCGTCGGCCTTGCGCTCGTATTGCATGAAGACGATGTTCCATATCTCGATGACCTGCGGGTCGTCCTTGTTGACCATCTCACGGCCGGGAACCTTTGCCTTCTCCTCGGGAGTACGGCTGTCCAAGTGTATCTCGGAACAGGGGCCGCAGGGACCTGTATCGCCCATCTCCCAGAAGTTGTCGTGCTTGTTGCCGTTGATGATGTGGTCGGCAGGGACGTGCTTCAGCCAGTAGCCTGCAGCCTCATCGTCGCGGACAAGGTTTTCCTCGGGCGAGCCCTCGAAGACCGTTACATAGAGGTCCTTGGGGTCAAGCTTGAGCACATCTACCAGGTACTCCCAGGCCATATCGATGGCACCCTCCTTGAAGTAGTCGCCGAAGCTCCAGTTGCCCAGCATCTCGAACATGGTGTGGTGGTAGGTGTCGTGACCCACTTCCTCCAGGTCGTTATGCTTACCGCTGACGCGGAGGCATTTCTGACTGTCTGCACGGCGGCGCGGTTCCGGGTCGTGGGTTCCGAGGATAATATCCTTCCACTGGTTCATACCCGCATTGGTGAACATCAATGTGGGGTCATCCTTCACTACCATAGGGGCAGAAGGTACTATCTGGTGTCCCTTCGACTCGAAGTATTTCTTGAACGATTCTCGTATTTCCTTAGCTGTCATCATAACATTTACGATTTGACAATTTACTATTATTATATGTATTTATTCGACGATTTACTGTATATCTACAACTTAACCATTTGCCAGAGCCAGGTAGGAATCTAATGCCCTGTCAGTTAAAAATGTCTGCAAATGTACGAAATAATTCTCAATTCTTCTTTCTTAATTCTTATTTTCTTTGTACTTTTGCAGAAAATTCATTCTTAATTCTTCTTTCTACATTCATAATTCATCTGTTATGGCCTACAATCCGAACAAGGAGCTCAAGAAATATTACGGCATCGCCGAGGTGGCAGAGCAGTTCAATGTGGCAGAGTCGCTGTTGCGCTATTGGGAAAAGGAATTCCCCAACATCAAGCCTCGCAAGAGCGGTCGCGGCGTACGTCAATATACAAAAGAGGACATCGAGGAGGTGCGCATCGTCTATAACCTGCTCAAGGTGCGCGGCATGAAGATTGCTGCAGCGAAGGCCGTCCTGGACAAAAACCACAAAGCTGCCAGCGATACCTCACAGATCATCGACCGGCTGCAGTCCGTCCGGGCCGAGCTGAAGGAAATCAGCCGCGAACTGGGAGAGTTGTAATTCCGTAGAACAGCATCCCGCCTATACCCCCAATAGCCATTCGTAAGCCTCGGCGCTGGTAGAACAGCTTCGGCCAGTTGCTTTGCGGAAAAGGCGGGTACAGATATTTGTCACTGCCGACTGGCTGCGCGCCGTCAGCAAGCTGGTTTCCGTCTTTGTCATTCCCAGGCGCAACAACATGAAGGTGCGCAATTCCGTATCGGAAATGTTCGGCAATACCGCGTAGAAACGGCGCATCAGTCCGGCATCCTTTTCCTGCAATACCTTTTCTATCTCTGCGAAGTCCTGTTCTGTGGCAGCTTCATTATTTTCTATCTTGCTTAGCAGGGACTTGAACAACGGTGTGGTACGGTTTTGCTGTCTCAAAGTCTTTGATCTGCTCCTTTCGCGCTGCCGCAGTTCGTCCAGTTCTTCCTGATTTCTCATCACGACTTCCCTCTGCTCCTCGGTTTCCCTCTCTGCCTGTTCAACCTCCTCGGCCAACCGTTGCCTTTCCTTCTCGTCATTCACCTTTGCCAGTTCGTCGCGCAGCGCCTGGAGGTTGTTCTCCCGTTCCTCCAGGTCGGCATTGGCGCGCTCCAGTTTCAGCTCGGCACTGACTATCCGCCGCTTGTACAGCGAGCGTAAATACAGACTCAGGAACAATATACAGACAATAACGAATGCCAAAATACACCCTACGTACAGCACCTTCCTTCGGCTCTCCTGCAGCTGCAGTTCCTTTTGGTTGTTCTCCGCCTGCAGACGGTTGTAGTCATACAGCTCATGCAGGTTCTGTAGGCTCTGCGAAAGCATTTCCTGATAAGCGCTGTCAACGGCATCGCATTGCAGGGGTGCATATTTGCATACCGAATCCGTGAGTCCTTTCTGTTCAAACACCATCCGGAGGCCGCGATAGGCAGCCTCACGGTTGTTCCAGTCCTGCGCTTCCAGTTCCTTCCGGTAGAAATACTCGGCGGAATCCAGCTGGCCTGTAGCGGCCAGCACCCTGCCCTTCGCGTAATAATATATAGGAAAAGAGCATTCACGAGTCTTCATATCCACACAGCCGCTGTGCTGTTCGTATATGGAAAGCAGCTTCCGTGCATCTTCCACCCGCCCCAATTCCATATTAGCCAGAATACTTGTGCAGAGATGTTTAGTACTATAGGAAAACACTCCTAATTCCTTACTTTCCTCCAATACGTCCCAGCATTCATCGGCTATGGTTTGGTAATCGTTAATAGCAAAATTTATGTCTAATTTTCTCCATTGAGCTGACACCATAAACAAAGTGTCCTTTGCGAGGACGGCATTTTTGTAAACCAAACTATCAACCTCTATTGCCTGTCTGTATAAATTCTGTCTATACTGGATGTCACACTTCTGCCCATACAGGCGTGCCAGGAGGTCGTACCGGCAATCCGCGCTTGTCGTGTCCGCTGCATTGATGCCGTTCAGGAAAGCCTCCATTGCCTTGGGCGCTTCATGCAGGTCGCGATACACGCTACCCAACAGGTAATAGGCTTCCATCTGTTCATTGCGCGTTCCATATTTATTATAATATGTCACTGCGCGCTGCATCATGGTGTCATCGTGCTCCGTCAACGGCTCATAGGCGAGATTCCTGCGCGACACATCATCCATGATGGCGCGCGCTTCTTCTTTGCTGATGCTGGATGAATGCGATGCATCCCTGCATCCAAGCACACAAACCATCAAAAAACATATAAAAAGAACTTGTTTCATAGTGTGTCCTTTTACTTCC
>JAGCNQ010000280.1 GCA_017645845.1 Bacteroidaceae bacterium | reverse complement strand
GCGCTATCATTTCGGGTGTAGCCACAGGCTGCTCTATCTTCTCAGAGCGGAACCAGTGGTAGGGTTGCCAGTTGAAGAATTGCTGCCATTTCCCATCAAGGATATCCTCATTATAATGACGCGTCCACTCATTGAGACTATCTAACATTTGCTTCACTCTGTTGGCATCTGTCATCGCTCCGATGCTGTCGCCAGCCGTTGCTCTTACCATACTGCGACGTGCCAAGAGTTGGTATTCGTTGATCATCGCCGCCCCACAGACGGGATAACCGATAAGTTCGAAGTAAGCATCCTCTAGCGATTCCGGGATGCGAGATGCCAGTTCTGTAGCATGCGCCTTCAAAGCGCGCCAGTCCGCAATGCGCTGTTCAACCTGCTCTGCACTGTAATTGATGAACCACACGTGTGCATCCTTTCCGGCTGCCTGCAGGCGATAGTAGCCAGCCTGGATGTCGGCTATTTCCTGCGCCACTTCGTTGCCGAAACTCTTCGCGGCCCAATACTTGATATAGTTGTGAGCCTCGGAGGGTTTCCAGCGATGGATGTCCCATGCCAAGTCCATCACAAACGAGATTTCCTTCTCGGCAGGTTTGATATCCCCCACATTGAACACCCAAATCCTACGGGCACCGTAGACATAGGCCTTGGTAAGTTCTGCTGAAAGGAAAGTGGTCGATAGCGGACTGAGCCATATCCAACTGGCAGGGTCGCCATGATAGGAGAGATGATAGTAGATACCTGCGCCACCCTTGCGCTTCATCTCTTCCGGGTTGCAGAGGTTACGGCAGTAGCCGTGCTTGTCGTCACTCCAGAGCAGTGTCACATCCTCCGGCACTTTCAGCCCGTTATGGTAGGCCTCAAGCACCTCCTCATAAGTACAGAGCACCTGCGGGATCTCCTGGATGGGTTTCTTGATGTTGCGGCGCAGCATATCCCGCTGGTCATCAATGGCCTGTTGCATCAAGGCCACCCGTTCGGCTGTTGTGTTGGCACCCTCCATCGGATAGTCGTGGATGCCACGCAAACCGAGTGTATAGGTGTTCTCGTATCGTCCGTTGGTTTTTATGCGTGTCTCCCAGTAGTTCTGCATCGTCTGACGGTTGGTAATGTAGTTGAAGTCGCCGAGACCTTCCTCGCCTCGTTCCTTTGCCCTTTGATTCACAGCTTTCCATTCACCTTCGTTATTTCGTAGCATCTGCTCACAGTGCGACGAACCCATCACGATGGCATAGTCATCAGCGAGTCTGGCATTTTCTGGATCATCATTGAAAGCCTGGGTGCCTGGATGCATGGCGGGCCAGAGATAGTTGGCCTTCAGGCGCAACAACAGTTCAAATACACGCTTGTAGGTCTCAGGCCCAACCTTGCCGTGTTTCAGTTCTGCCCATCGTGCCCAGCCTCCAAAGCGTTCATCGTTGATGAAAAAGCCTCGATACTGCACAGAAGGCTCCCCTTGGACGAATGTACCAGGCTCTATATAGAGTGCTCTCTTCTTGGTAGGCGTAACGTCAGCCCACCAGTACCAAGGTGATACACCGATGGCCTCACTCAGTGTCGTCAAGCCGAATGCCGTTCCTCGCCGGTCACTGCCCGCAATGACAAGAAGTTGCCCTTGCCCGAAACGGTTGACGGTAGTGACGATATACGACTCCCATTTGCCTTTGACGGCTGACACATCGATAGACTTCTGTCTGATCAACTCGTCAATCAGACGGCTTTTCCCGACTGTACCCACTACCACAGCCACTCCTTTCGGAATACTCTTGACCAATCCGGTAACAGCAACGTGAGGGCGCTTGCCTGTGACGCGCTCCACATCATCGGCAAACATGTTAGCAGTAATGCTGACCACATGATAGTCTTTTGAATCGGTATATATATCAGCGTCGCTTAAAGGGAAATAGCCGGGTCTACTCGCCTCAGACGATACGTTGGGAGTCACAGGTGTCTGGGCTTCCAGCGGAATGGCGGCTAAAGTTATTAACAGTAAAATGACTATCGGTTTTAGTTTCATACGCAAGAATGATTATAGTTATGTAATTCCGTTGCAAATATAACTATTATTTTTGAACTGAAAAAGGAATATACGATAAAGTGTCATACTCTGCTAACATAGTATCTTTTCAGCTTGCCACCAGTCTGCCAGAAGCCCTGACAACTTCACAGATGTCATCTTACCAGATTTGTCCGAGCATCATCAGCGGGCCACAGGTAGTGGTGGGGAAGGCATAGATGTAATGGGCGAACTGGTCGCGAGTCATCTTGTTGAAGATGACGAGTGCAAGAACATCTATCCATGCACCGGCATCCGAACCGATGGCGGCAGCACCCACAAGCAAGTCGCTCTCTTTGTCGAAGATAAATGCTATCTTGGCTTCTGCCTCATTGTGCGTATTAAAGAGGAAGGCCTGTCCGTAGGGCACATCTGCCACGCGATACTTGTCATCCTTGCGTGCCTCGTCGAGACTGATACCAACCTGAGCAATACGAGGAAAGGTGAACACGAGGTTGGGTACGGCAGGATAGCAGATGGGGTCGGTAGTCTTGCCTAACAGCAGGTCGGCGATATACTGGCTCTCAAAGAAGGCCGTAGGCGTCAGTTTAGGGATGCGTTTATCGACGGCATCACCTGTGGCAAAGATGTTCTTTACTGAGGTACGCATATGGTCGTCCACCTTGATGCCTCGCGGACCAGCCTCGATGCCAAGAGCTTCGAGCCCCATGTTCTCGTAGTTCACAGGGCGACCCGTGGCTTGAAGCACATAGTCGGCCTCCACCTCAAATCCCTTCTGAGTCTTAACAAGCAGTCCTGTGGCAGTCTTCTCTATGGCGCAAACATCTTCACAGTATTTGAACAGTGCGCCCTTCTTCTCCATGCGGGCTACCACCTCGTCGACATATTCTCTGGGATATGCTTTCAGGGTATGGTCACCATGGTCGATGACGGTCACCTGTCGCCCCATGTCAATAGCCATCGAGGCAAATTCCATCGAAATGATGCCGCCACCGATGAACACGATGCGCTGGGGCATCTTTTCGAGGCTGAGCATGTCGCGGCTGCCGCAGATATATTCCTTGCCAGGAATGTCGAGCTTGTCGTCACGCTGGCCAGGCCCGAGGATAATGTACTCAGCAGTATATTCCTTGCCGTCGACTACAACGGTATGGGCATCTTTCAGGCAGCCGTGACCTTGAATACAGGTGCAGCCGCATTGTTCCATCATGGGCTTTGCCACAGCTTTGTAGGCATCGATGAAGGGAATCTTGTACTGCATCAGTTTCTCCCAGTTGATCTCAGGCACTTTGTCAAACACGCCCACCTTTAGATAGTTCTCCATAGCCGTGGTGAGCTCGAAGGGGCCGTCAAGCATGATCTTGGCGTTACAGCCGTAGTTGGTACAGGTTCCAAACCACAAGTCGCGCTCAACAGCTGCAACTTTTTTTCCAGCTTTGCCCAGAATACGGGCAGCAAGGTCACACCCGTGACCACAGCCCACGAAGATAGCGTAAAAATCGTAATTGGTCATAATCTTGTATATAGGGTTAGAAAAAGGACGGCAAGTTTCGGTGTCTTTCTGCCTGAAGGCTCAGTCACCTTGCTTGCCGCCCGTTGAAGTAAAATTTATTTGCGTCGTAGTGCGAATGCACCTATCGAAGCCGTGGAATAATCAAGCGGGTTGCCATTTGCAGCGAATGGGCGACACAATAGCACCCTCCTTCTTCAACTCGGCAAAAGCTTTGTCAACCTCCTTGCGGTCAATACCTGTGATTTCTGCAATCTTACCAGCGTTGACGGGAGCACCGAACTCACGCATGGCTTGTAATACTTTCTCTTTCATAAGTTGTTAGAATTTGATTGTTTCTACCAATTCCATCATCTTGAAAAAATCAGCCTTGGCGTCTTTCAGGTAATACATCACGCCGTTCTCGCCATTCTCGCCGAGAGCAGGCTTCAATACGGGCAT
>JAGCNQ010000279.1 GCA_017645845.1 Bacteroidaceae bacterium | reverse complement strand
ATACCACCGATGGCAGATGGACCTGTCACAGAGCAACTACTATCGATGATGAGGTTGCGGATAACTGTCGCTCCACGTACGATGCCGAAGAAACCCTGGAAATTGCTTGTGCCATCGATAATCATGTTCTTGATGCGGTGGTCCTGTCCGTCGAAGGTACCATTGTACTTAAAGGTGGTGTTGAGACCGATGGGTGTATGCGCATTTACTATGCCTTGAAAGTCAATGTCGGCTGTCAACATGCCTTTGATGGTTACTAAATGAGCATCGTTGACCATAGCAGCGAACCACTTCACGTCTGCTACACTACCCAGTTCATAAAAACCGTCGGCATTTGGGGTAAGGTGGTCTTGCATGAGTGTTCCGCAAACGGAGCACCACCCATCTATGTCGTTGTGCTTGGGAGAAGGCGTACTGTTATCATTGCTGTAGGTTACTTCACCCACAGCGACACCGGCACAGTTTACTTCGCCCACTGCATAGACTTGGCTGTGTGTGGAGAAAGGCAGAGGAAATGCATCTTCGCCCAATGTCTGATACCAGTTGATGCTTGTCTGGTCGCCATTTGCTTTGAAACAGAGTTCACCGCTTGCCACTTGGTCATAGGTGATATAGGTGCATCCGGCGGGAGCTGTACTTGCATCTGCATCCTGCTGCAGGGCGTAGCAGTTAGTGAAAGAAGCGCGGTCGGCAGGGTTGCCCCATGCGTAGGTGTTCATGGTCTCTATCTCAGCAATGGAGATGCAGCCCGAGTAGGAAACTGACTTTCCTCCGGTCACCCATCCCACGAAGCCATGATTATAATTCTGATTGCCTTGAACCTTGATGGCTGAGATACAGTTAGTAAAGGTGGCATTACGGGCGGCATAACCGATGAAGCCGGCGTTAGAGGCATTGTCTGAGTAGTCGACGTCGATGCTGACAATGCTGACACAGTTTTCAAATTTGGCATTGTCGCTCCAGTTCCAGGCAGCAAATCCTGCACAGTTCTTAAAGGAGGCGCGGATGCTGCCGCCCACGATAAGGTTCTTCACGGTTCCGGCAAAGTTGTAGAACATACCGGTCTGCTTCCCGTCAAAGTTGTAGTTAAGTGTAACGGTATGCCCGCCTCCGTCAAAGACACCTGAGTACGAAGTAGAGTTCGTACAGAGCATGAAGTCCAGTCCCTCGATGTCGTTCGTCAGCACCACGTTTGTGCCTTCGTAGCCAGCCATCTCGGTCCAGGCCTGCAAGTCGCTCTTGCTGCCAATGAGGTAAGCACCACTCTCGTTTTGCTGCAGGTCAGCCCATGCAGCCTGTCCGGCAAGCATCATGATGCCCGCCAACACAGAGGAGTAAAATTTACTTTTCATTATGATTAAGTTAGTTAATAATTAAAAATTAGAGTGTTCCGAATAACCCAGAGTAATAAGAAGGAGGGAGGTCTATTATTTGACTACAACTTTCCTCCCATTCCTTATATATATGCCCTTTGGCAATTGTCCATTACACCATTTGCCATTTACCATCTGTCCGCTGAGGTTGTAGATAGCATGATTTTGACCCTTGACCCTTGACTCTTGACCCTTGACCCTTGACTCTTGAATTTCTTCAATGCCATCAGCATCATCTCCCGATAATCGTTCTATGCGGAAGTAATCCACACGAAACTTCCCCGTGCGGTCTTGGCCGATAGCTTGTGTGCCGTCCTTTTTGACGGAGCCGGACCGGACACCCAGCGTAAGGCTCTCCCCATCTTCAATAGTGACATTGACACTGAGTTCCTGCATAGACCTCTCACCAACAGATTCTTTGATATAAGAGGCGAAACTGTTATTCTCACCTGGCGTCAGGTTTTGCTCGTAGTCGTGAGCCGAACCATAGTACTGCACTTCGTTGTTGGCAAAAAGACGCCCCATTCCCTCCAATCCGGTTTCGCTCCAGAAAAGACAGCTGATGCGGTAGGTGCCGGGTTGCAACTTGCTGGCTGGTATGGTTTGGTATAGGCAAAAGTCATTAGGCATGGGCTTATAGCCTGAAGGTGTGAAAGCGCAGTAGTTTTGTCCGTGCATGCCCTCTCCTTTGCCAAAAATGCCGGAGTTTGCCGTATTATAAGTGTCTGCACAGGATAGGTTCCAACCGTAAGGAATTCCCTTTACTGTAGTACCGTTCGCCAGTTCTGTGGCAGACATATACTCGAAGTCGCTGTTGACGATGAGTTCACGCGTGAGAGAATCTGTTTGCTGCTTTGGCAAGTCAGCGAGGCGACGAATAGTAAAATGATCCACTTTGAACCACCCTGTCTCGTCCGTATGCTTACCATCATTGCTGATGCAACTCGTCTTGATGCCAACGGTGAGGTTCTCCCCCTCCCTCACCTGAAGTACAACACGCATAGGATGCATGATGGTGTGTGTCTCATAGCCTGCCTTATGACCTGCAAAACTGCTCACTTCATCATCCTTGAGAATCTTGTCGTAGTCGCTTTTGTGGGCATAATATTGCACATGGTCGTTGGCAAAGAGCCGGCAAGGGCCGCGTTTACCCGATTGGTTCCATAGCCAGCAGCCTACTTCATAGACACCCGGCTCGAGTTTGCTGGCAGGGATGGTTTGATAGAGACGGAAGTTCTCCGGCATAGGTTTTGCCTTGAACCAGCAAATGGAGCCTCCATCATTATAATTAATTGAGCCGTCGCTGTTACTAATGCCGTAAGAGTTGCCGCTCATGGTGCCTTCCAAGGTCCAGCCGTAGGGCACACCGCGTTGTATACTACCGGTGGGATTCGTCTGAACAGAATTATCACTTTTGTAAAGTTCAAAATCGGGATTTACAAGCAACTGATTAGTCAGAGAGAGATCCTCCGCATCTGTGCGACGATAAACAATCTGACTGATAACAAGGGCGGGACTCATCGCATAGAAACGGAATCGGGCATCCTTGTCTGCCGTCGCCTTATAGGTAAAACGTGCTTCGGCATAGCCATGCATCACATTGTCGCTCCACACGTTCGTCTCTGCATTACACTTGATACTTTGGGAGGTGACAGCTCCTGCCCCGATGCCCATCCCGACACATAAGTCGTGGGAGGTCGTGATGGGGAAAGTGGGCAACAGGCGTACGATAATCTGATAAGTGCCTTTCTCGACGGGCAGGGTATATTCAACGTATGGACCCTTGCTGCGAGCAGTTTGGGATGAGTATGTGGTATAGTCGATGGGCCAGATGGTAATACTCTTGCCGCCCACCCCAAGATTCTCAAGCGTCTGCCACGCACCCCGACTGGCCGTATAGCTGTCGCAGGAAACATATTGATAACCTTCGTCCGGGACTTCACCCTTGGCATCGTTGGTGTCGCTTGCTGTAGCTGTATAAGGCATACCGAATTGTATTCCTGAACTGCTATTGGGGGACATGTTCATCATGCCGTTCCACTTGCCTCCGGCGGTCTGGGTATTGAAGATGTTTGTCAGATAGACAATATCGCTGTAACCGGCTCGAGCCAGAGCAGCATATTGCATGCTACGAATATGGTCGCCAATGCCTGCATACCAGTAGCTGAGTTTAGCACCATAAGCCTTGATGTTCTGACCAGCCGTAGCAAGGATAGGATAGGTCATGAGTTCGAAATAGGCATCCTGCAAGCGCTCGGGAATGCTGGCCTCAAGAGCCTGTACGCGGGCAGCAAGAGCCTGATAGTCCTTGATGCGCTGTTCCATCTCCGGAATTGTGAAGGTGACATTATAAACAGTCTCAGGCTTGCTCTGTGCCGCAAGACGATAATGTTCCAGCCGAATTTCTGCCATCTCATCGGCTACATCCTCGCCAAATGTCTTGGCAGCCCACCAACGACTGAACTTCCAGGCATTTTCTGGTGTCCAGGCATTAACGTTCCAAGCCAACTCCATACAAAACTCGAACTCGGCCTCAGCCGGCTTGATGTCGCCCACGTTAACCATCCAGAAACGTTGCATACCGTTCTCGTAGGCTTTCGACAACTCATAACTGATGAGGGAAGGCGAGATGGTGCTGAGCCAAATATAGGAACAGGGATTGCCCAAATAGGAAAGGTGGTAATAGATGCCGTGTCCACCGCTGCGTTTACGTTCGTTGGCAGTAGGAAGTTGGCGGATGTAGGCGTAGTTGTCATCCACCCAACACATCGTCACATCGTCAGGAATCTTCAGACCTGCATTATATAGGGTAAGCGCCTCCTTATAAGGAATGTATATCTGCGGCACCTTCGTAGGGTCTCCACCCAAAGAATCCGTGATGATTTTACGTTGCGCGGCAATGATGTCGGTCAGACCTTGCAGTTGAGCAGCCTGTCCCTCGTAACCAAGGAGGGCAACATCCTGCAAGCCTCTCATACCAATATCGTAGATGCCTTCATAGTCGCGTGCCTCACCTGCTCGCTTTGCCCAATAGTCTGTCACACCATCTGGATTGGTGGCGAAAGTGAAATTGCTACTATTGTTGCCGCTCTTAAAGCGTGGCCACTCCCAAAGGTTGTCGCGTAACATGCTGTCACCACTGCTCATAACTATAGCCCAGGCCTTTGCCAAACGCTTATTCTCTTCTATTGACCAAAAGGCTTTCGAAATGCCGTGCTTGGCAGGCCAAAGGCAGTTGGCACGAAGTCGCAGCAGCAATTCCATAACCTTTTCGTAAGTACCAGGACCTATGTTATTATATGCAGCATCAATGGTCTTTCTTGCCCAAGGGAGCAAAGCCCAGTCCTCGTCGTTGATAAAGAGTCCGCGATATTGGACAGAAGGTTTCTCTACATCAGTCCGGTCGCCCTGAACATAGATGGAGGACATTGGAGCCGGTTCTACATCAGCCCACCAAATGTAGGGCGAGACTCCGATACGGCGACTTATCTCAAAAAGCCCATATGCAGTACCACGAGGTGTGCCGCCCATAATAACAAGTGCCTGGTTTACACCTTCTGTAGGTTGCTGTACAAGTTGCAAGGCATACGCCTCCCAAACACCAGTCAGACCCGTAGTGTCCACCTTCCCATCAGTAATGAGTCTGTCAATGATGGCAGACTGTCCGATGGTTCCAGCGATAATGGGAAAGTCGCCTTTATTGATTTTTCCATGAATAGAAAGTTGCTTCCCTGTGATGGCTTTGATATCCTTAATGATGCAGCATGCCACGGTAGTGACCACTTCGGCATCGTTTGCATCCACAACGAACACAGCATCGGTTTCTCCGCCTACTATCGGGAATCCTCCTTTGGAGCTGGAGAATGTCAAGTCAGCAATCGCTTGTTGTGAACCGTTAAGAATCAAAAAACAAATGAGGAGAAAATATTTGAATTTTATGCTTTTCATAGTTTTCTTCTGTCCTTTTTTGTGATAGGAGCAGAGCAAAATTAGCAAAAAAATTTAATAACTATTGCAAAATCATACATATTTTTATTTTTATTTATGGAAATTGATTAATGAGTACTGAAAAAGACAACTTAATCTCGTGATTTTATTCCCTTTTTTTGTACCTTTGCACCGTGAAAACAGAAGATGAAGTATAAGGCAATAATTTTTGATCT
>JAGCNQ010000278.1 GCA_017645845.1 Bacteroidaceae bacterium | reverse complement strand
CGCATCTGGCTCGACCCTCTGCGTATGGCCTCGTATGGTCTGATGCCTTCCGATATAGATAATGTATTGGCAGAGCAGAATATCGAGGCTCCGACGGGAACCTTGGGCGCCGACTCGGAAAATACCTTCCAGTATGTGCTGAAATACAGAGGCCGTTACGAAGAGGAACGCGACTACGAGAACATGGTCATCAAGTCGTTGCCCGACGGCAGTGTGCTCCGCCTGAAGGATGTGGCACGTGTGGAACTGGGCATCCAGAATTATACCATCCAGAACAGTACCAACGGACATGCGGGTGCCAACTGCATGATAGCCCAAACACCCGGCTCGAATGCCAACGAGATTATCAAGCGTATCGACGAGACGGCCGTGGAGATAAAGAAGGAGTTGCCGCCCGGCATGGAGCTGGTGGATGTGATGAGTACCAAGGATTTCCTGGATGCCAGTATCCATAATGTGGTGCGGACGCTGGTGGAGGCCATCTTCCTGGTGGTGCTGGTAGTATATATCTTCCTGCAGGACCTGAAGAGTACATTTATTCCTTCGTTAGCCATTGTGGTCAGTCTGATAGGTACCTTTGCCGTGCTTTACCTGATAGGCTTCAGTTTGAACCTGCTCACCCTCTTTGCCCTTGTGCTGGTGATTGGTACGGTGGTGGATGATGCCATTGTGGTGGTGGAGGCAGTACAGGCAAAGTTCGACGAGGGCTATACATCGTCCTATCTGGCCTCTGTTGATGCGATGAAGGGACTAACTTCGGCACTTATCACCACTACCATTGTGTTCATGAGCGTGTTCATCCCCGTCTGCTTCGTAGGCGGAACAACGGGCGTTTTCTATACACAGTTCGGTGTGACGATGGCGATAGCGGTCATCATCTCCACTATCAATGCGATGACGCTCTCTCCTGCGCTTTGCGCCCTGATGCTGCGTCCGCGTAAGGAGCAGGACACCAGCTTCTCGGCCCGTTTCCATGAGGCGTTCAATGTGAGCTTCCATCGTGTGGTGGGCAAGTATCAGCGGGGTGTGCTTCGTATCTTCCATCATCGATGGCTACCTTGGGTTTCGGTGGTTTTGGTGTGCATTCTGCTGGGCTATATGCTCAGGACGACCCGCACGGGCTTTGTGCCCAACGAGGATATGGGCTCCATCAATGTCAACGTGCAATGTGCCCCTGGTACCAGTATGGCCATTACGGGCAAGATAACACGCGAGGTGGAACGGCGCATCAAGGACATTCCGCAGTTCCGTCTGTACAATATGACTATTGGTCGTGGCTCTACCTTCGACCAGTCTTCTTCGGCAGGTTCCTTTAATATCCGTCTGAAGAACTGGGACGAGCGTAAGGGCAAGGGCGATGATATCAACTCCGTTATTGATGAGATTTACCGTAGGACTGCCGACATCACACAGGCTCAGATACGCGTCAGCACACGTCCCATGATTTCAGGCTATGGAGCCACCAGCGGTTTCGAGTTGCATGTGCAGGACCGCAAGGGCGGTAAGATAGAGAACCTGATGCGCTATACTCGGGTGTTCATCGATTCGCTCAACCAGGAACCGGCCATCTCACGTGCCTTCACCACCTTCGACACCAAGTATCCGCAGTACCGTGTGGAGGTGGATGCGGCCCGTTGCAAGCGTGACGGTGTAACGCCCAATGCAGTACTGAAGGTGCTTTCAGGCTATGTGGGTGGTACGTACAGCAGTAACCTCACCCGTTTCACAAAACTATACCGTGTGATTGTCCAGGCCTCGCCCGAATTCCGTTTGGACGAGAAGGCGCTCTCCAACATGCGTGTCCGTAGCGAGAACGGCCAGATGATTCCCATCACGCAGTACATCAGTATGGAGCGCGTGTATGGCAGCGAGGGACTGAACCGCTTTAACCTGTTCAGCAGCATTGCCGTGATGGGTCAGACAGCCGACGGCTACAGCAGCGGTCAGACACTGGATGCCATTCGCCGAACAGCCGCCAAGGTGCTGCCCGAGGGTTATGGATATGAGTTCGGAGGTATGTCGCGCGAGGAAGCGTCGCTTTCGGAAGGTTTACGGTTTACAGTTTACGGTTTACAGTTTTCGCTCTCAACAACAATGCTCATCTTTGTTATCTGTGTATTGTTCATCTACCTTATATTATGTGCCCTTTACGAGAGCCTGTTCATCCCCATGGCCGTTATCTTCAGTGTACCTTTTGGTCTGTTGGGAAGCTTCCTCTTCTCGCGTATGTGGGGTTTGGAGAACAATATCTATATGCAGACGGGTCTTATCATGCTTATCGGCCTTTTGGCCAAGACCGCCATCCTGCTCACTGAATATGCAACGGAACGTCATCGTCAGGGCATGAGCATCACGATGGCGGCTATGTCGGCAGCCCGTGTGCGTCTGCGTCCCATCCTCATGACCTCTCTGACCATGATATTCGGTATGCTGCCGCTGGTCTTCGCACACGGTGTTGGCGCCAACGGCAATATCTCCCTCGGTGTGGGCTGTGCTGGCGGCATGCTGGTAGGTACCATTGCCCTCCTCTTTGTGGTGCCTGTACTATATATCCCTTTCCAATGGATGCACAGCCGCTTCGGCCATATTGTGAAGAAATAACCTATTAACTTGAAAACTGGAACTTGGGACCTGAAACTTGAAACGATGTATCACATGAGACACACTTTGACAATCCTTCTTTTCCTGATAGCTGTCGGCTCTTTTGCCCAGCATCGGCAGATATCGTACATCGAGACAACAAAGAACTGGTATTACGTTTATGACGAGAGTGGCAAGAAGATGGGCGGCCTCTCACGCAGCAGTATTGGTGAGCTGAAAGGGTGGGGCAGTGACTTCTTTGTTGCGAAGTACTATTCGTACTACCGCATCTACGACACCAAAGGCAAAGTGTTGAAATCGATGAGTGCCTCTGATGTAGGAGAGATTGTCAGCGTCTCCGCTAGCACCATCACCAGCCGCATAGGCAGTTGGATTCTCATCTGGAGCAAAGAAGGGAAAAAGATTAGCTCAAGGTCGGCAAACTGAAATCTTGCAACGGAAATTTCCAGGTTCGGCCCTACATGATTTCGCGTAAAGGAATCATGACGAAGTCGCGTTCGTACATGTGGGGATGCGGCAAGGTAAGTGTAGGGGTGGAGAGTTTGAGGTCTCCGTAGAGAAGCAAATCAATATCGATAGGGCGGTCGTGATAAACACCGCCCTTTGACTTTTTCTTACGTCCCAGTTCACGTTCTATCCGTTGCGTCTCTTTTAGACATTGCTTGGGCGAAAGTGTGGTCAGCACCATGCATGCGGCATTGAGGAATGGATGCTCGCTCTGGAAGCCCCAAGGTTCAGTTTCGAAGAACGACGAGACGCGCTGCACCATGCCGATGCGCTCACCAATCAGCGCAATAGCACGGTGCAACAGTTCTTCCCTATCACCGAGGTTGCTTCCCAAAGAAAGGAAGAGTTCTTCCTCCTTGGGGGAGGCTAGGAGGGGGCTTTTAGTCATTCAGTATCAGCATTGCATCGCCGTAAGTACCGAAGCGATAGCGCTTTTCGGGGTCGCTCTCGTTGTAACGGAGTGCTTCCTTGTAGGCTTTCAT
>JAGCNQ010000277.1 GCA_017645845.1 Bacteroidaceae bacterium | reverse complement strand
ATCACCTCCAACCTTTCATCCAACGGATAAGGCAGGTCTTTGGCGGAGTGTATGGCAATGTCGGCACGCATGCTGATTAGGGCTTCGTCAAGTTCCCGCGTGAACATATCGGCAGGTGCCTCGCCGTCAAGCAGCGCAATGTGCTGGTGCCGGTCACCATACGACGACAGTGTCTCCAGACGATAGTCTATCTCCGGAAACTTCTCCATCGCCTCTCTGACCTGTAATTGCGAGAGGGGGCTTTGTCGTGCTATAATCCGTATGCTCATATTACGTCTTTCATTTTTTGTCCTTCATCCTTCTTCCATCTTCCTTCTTCCTTCGTACGAAGTTTTCTCCTGCGAAGGATATCCTGCAGTTCTGCGATTTCTTCTTCTATGATAGCCTCGGCATGCGCTAGCTCGCTCTGGCGCACAGAGATATTTTTGCGAACACGCTGCTCCACATCACGTATGTTATAAAGGTTGACATTGGGTAGACTGCCGACACTCGGAGCGATGTCACGAGGAAAGGCCAAATCGATGGCAAGCAGTGACTTGTTTACAGGCAAATCATCTGCTTGTATCAAAGCATGTGGTGCGGAGGTGGCACTGATGAGGATATCTGTGTCTGCGAGGAAACGCTGTTTGTCGTGCAACTGATACACCTCTATACCCAATGGATCTGCCAGCGCGTGTGCCTTTATCTGACTGCGGTTGGCAAGAAATACGAGCCGCGCCCCTTTGTTCTTCAGGAATTTCAGGATGTCGGACGTCAGTTTGTTGACACCGATGATGGTAATGCGGCTCTTACTCAGATCGATATGCTCCTGCTGCATTATCTCTATAGCAGCCAGCGAATGGCTCACAGCGCCGCGTGATATCTCTGTCTCAGTACGGACACGTTTTCCTACTTGCAAAGCGCAGGCAAAGAGTTTATTCATCCCAGCACTGAGTCGATACAGACTCATAGCCTGCTGATAGCATTCCTTCACCTGTCCCTGAACCGCCTTTTCGCCTATCAGGGCCGATTCGAGTCCCGACGTTACGCGAAACAGATGTCGGGCCACATCGTCAGGAACATCGCCGTCGCCATAGTATAGCTCCACACGATTGCATGTCTGCAGCAGTACCGACCCTTCTGGACGGCACAACCCGCGAAAGTATGTTTCGCGCTCTTCTAACGATGTGTTTTGTTGGTTAACTGATTTGTATGCTATCATGCTCTATACTTTCTTTTATTCTGTCTCTCACCCTGATGCTTCGTTTGACATTCTTACTGTCTGAGGCGACGCTGATTGTCAAATCGCCATTGCGATAAATGGCTGGCGAGGTAAAATCACATTCGGCAGGCGAATCACAGACGCTTGTCAGGATGCCGCGTTGCCGGGCCAAAGAATGGATGTGGTGGTTCAACTCGTGGTTGCCGGTGCAAACAAAGAGTAGGGTCACACCGTCCAAATCGCTTTCTGCAAAGTCACGTTCTTCCCAGCTGAATGGCAGCGCCTTGATGCCATCGCTCACCTCGGGGGCAATGACTGTGGCACGCTCGGTAAAGCGACTCAGTATTGTCGCCTTATGAGTAGCCACCTTGCCGCCGCCGACTATCAGTATGCGAGCATCACTAATGCGTATGTTAATAGGAAGAAAATCCACTTTTCAATAACCTATAACCATTAACCTCTCCCTACCTTGGGAGGGCAGGGGTGGGGTCTCACTTCTTCCTTATCACCACTTTCCAGTAATCGTCCACCTTTTCAGTAGAAAGAACCTCATGCCCTTCCTGACGCACGCTGCCTGGCACGTTCTGTATTGGCTGCCCATCATCAAGCAGTATCTCCAACAGCTGTCCGCTCTGCATAGTGGAGAGTTCTATCTTCGTCTTCACGAAATTCATCGGACACGCCACACCTCTAAGGTCTTTTTTGAGAGAAGAGGAATCCCCCCCCTTACCCTCCGGAGGTAGGGAGTCTCCACTTTGGGGAGATTTAGAGGGGGGCACCTTAAACTGCAGCGAGTCATCCATTGAGGCATACAGCTCATTCACCTTTGCTGCCAACGCGTCTATCTGCTCTCGGTCGTTTGACAACGATTCAGCATGACGGGCCTTCTCGACAATAGTCTTGAAACCAGCATTCACAATGCCGGCATTGATAAACAGCTCTTCAAAGTTGGTATATACTTCGTCGTCCGTACGAGGGTCGGCACCACGGGTGACGAGCAACATACGGGAAGCAGAGAATACTATGTCACGCAGCAGTTGTTCCTCGTCGACACCCGGCTGTGCCAATGCTGCCTGCTTTTCCTTGATGGTGGCCTGATCCAGTTCTATGATGTCGAACAGACCTGCAGAACATTCGGCCTTGCCGTGACTGGTCAACGAGAATACTTCTTCGGCACCCCAGTCGAAGTAATGGTTCTTGTCATCCTCAAACGAAGGCACATCCCGATAGCGGGCAATCAACTCCTTGATAACATCGGCACCCTCTTTGCGTACAAAGGCATCGTAACTGTCATACTGGTCTTTCACCGTGAGGTAATGGCCCAGATAATCAACTACGAACTGCGGTATGTCCCTTGCTGCCAGATAGCCAAGGGCCTCTGCCAGTTCTGTCTTGCCGTTTACGCGAGCCCATACGGTATATGCTGGATAAGGATGGTCTCCTACCCTGCCGATACGTCCGCTGAAGCCCAAGTCGCTCCACGCATTCTGGGCACACGAGTTAGAGCAGCCGTTGATATTTATCTTCAGGTCGGGCAGTTTGTCGAGGTCCAGTGTGCTTTTCTCCAACTGTCTGCGAATACCCTTTACCAATCCCTTTGGCAGACAGATGCCCAAGCGGCAGGTGTCGGCGCCGGTACATGATGTGAGGTTATTGAGTATGACAGGCACATCGAGCGACAGGCCCAATGACTTGAAGAACTGATAGACATTTGGCAGATACGCCTCTGGAATATTTCGCAGCTGCATATTCTGACGTGGCGTGAAGCGGATGACGTCATTGCCAAATTCCTTCAGGAAGTCTGCTATCTTTTCAAAGACATCGGGTGACGTATTGCCATGCAGGAACGGTATAACGGCGTAGAAGCCTTCGCCTACGCTCTGCTTTTGTGCATAGCGCTGCTTCCATGTAGCAAATGCCTCACTCTCGTCCACTACAGGAGCAAATGACGGCTTTTTATATTTCAGCTGTAACAGGGCCGGCGTAAAGTCCAGCGTCTCATCGTCAACCAGTTTGTCATACTCCTCCTTATAGAGTCTCCGCGTCTCTTCCTCACCGTTCTTGTAAAATATATAACGTATGCGAGCCTTATGACGGTTCTTTCTGTTGCCGTTCAGGTTAAAGAAGTTCTTTGCAGCCTTTGCCGCACGGAACAGGTCTTTCTCGGGCAGGAAGTCAAACACCTGCCACCCCTTGTGCGGATTACTTGCCACGCTACCGCCCAGCAGCACCCTGAAGCCACGCTGTCCGCCCCTTATCTGCGGAATCAGTCCCAGGTCTGCCACTAATGAGAAGT
>JAGCNQ010000276.1 GCA_017645845.1 Bacteroidaceae bacterium | reverse complement strand
GTGCGTATCTGCCCTTACGCTCTGTCCTGCGCTTTGTGCCATTATGCTAAAAGTTACAGAAGGCAAGAAAGAGGGCAAGAGCCTGACCTACTACACGAAGAAAGCCTACACTGCGAGCTACAACGCCATCTATAACAAGTACTCGAAAAGCGTACAGAAGTTCATCAAGCGTCCCGTATTGGCATGGGGTCTGCTGGCTGTTGCCGCATTCCTGCTTATCTTCTTCATGAGGAATCTGCCTTCAGGACTCGTTCCTCAGGAGGATCAGGGCGTAATCATCGCCGAGATCCGTGCCCCAGAGGGAACAACGCTCCACGAGACACGCGAAATCGTAAAGAAGGTGGAAGAAAAGGTAAAGGAGATTCCCGAGATGGAGAGCTTCGCCACCGCCTGTGGCTATGGCATGATGTCGGGTGCGGGCTCAAACTACGCCACGATGATCATCCGTCTGAAGACTTGGGAGGAGCGTGAAGGCTTCAACCATTATGTTGACCTTATCATCGGTCGCTTCTACTATGCCTGCAAGGAGATCAAGAACGCGCAAGTAATGCCATTCCAGCTGCCACAGGTTCCTGGCTATGGTTCGAACAACAGCGTCAACTTGGTACTGCAAGATCTGAACGATGGCGATATGTCGGAATTTGCCAACCTCGCCAATAACTTCCTGACCAAGCTCGGCGAGCGTCCTGAGATCAGTATGGCAATGACAAGCTATTCGGAGCGCTTCCCCAAGTACCAGGTCGAGGTCGATGCCACCCAATGCGACCGAGCCGGCGTTTCTCCCGCTTCGGTACTGAGAAACCTGGGTGCCTACTGCGGCGGAAGCTATGTGGGCAACTACAACCAGTTCGGCAAGGTCTATCGTATCATGGCCAGCGCCTCGCCAGAATACCGTCTTGACCCAGCATCGTTGAACAACATCTTCGTGCGTGTGCGTGGTGGCAAGATGGCCCCCATCTCAGAGTTTGTCACACTCAAGGAGGTTGTCGGCACTTCGAGTGTCGAGCACTTCAACTTGTTCCAGAGCATCACCTGCTTCGTGCAGGCCGCTGGCGGCTACACCGAGGGTGATGCCCATAAGGTGATTGCCGAAGTGTTCAAGGAGACTATGCCCAATGGTTATAGTTACGAATACAGCGGAATGTCGCGAGAGCTTGAGGAGGCAGCCGGATCGAATGCAACAGCCCTTATATATGTAATATGTGTCATCCTGATCTACCTCATCCTCGCTTCGCTCTACAACTCGTGGTTCACCCCGTGGGCGGTACTGCTTTCCGTGCCCTTCGGCCTGATGGGAGCCTTCGTGTTCGCCTATCTGGGCTCACTGCTCCATTTGCCGGGCATGGACAACAATATCTACCTGCAAACGGGTGTCATCATGCTGATTGGCCTGTTGTCAAAGACTGCCATCCTCATCACCGAGTTCGCCTCTGAGCGACGTGCCCAGGGCATGAGCATCAGCGGAGCAGCCTTCGAAGCTTGCAAGGAGCGTCTGCGCCCCATCCTGATGACGGTATTCACGATGATTGCGGGTATGATTCCTCTCATCATCGAGGGCGGTGCGGGAGCCAATGGCAACCGTGCATTAGCGCTCGGCGTGGTGGGCGGCATGTCGGTGGGCACCATCGCCCTGTTGTTCGTCGTCCCCGTCTTCTTCATCGTGTTCCAGGAACTGCATGAGCGTTTCCAGGGAAAGGATCAAAATAACACTGAGGAATAAATCATGAAAAGACTAAGTTATATTTTCACCGCTGCAGCTGTGAGCATCCTGCTCACCGGCTGCGGCATATACAATACATACGAGCAGAAGGCTGAGATTCCCGCCGATGTCTTTGGCAGGACGCAGGACATCACAGCGGCTACTGATGGCTCTTCGATGGCTTCGATGTCGTGGCGCGAGTTCTTCGTTGACCCACTTCTGCAACAACTCATCGAACAGGTATTGGCCAACAATACCGACCTGAACTCGGCCCGCCTCGCCGTAGAAAAGAGCGAGGCTTCGCTGATGGCTGCACGCATGGCCTACCTGCCAGCTCTCTCACTGGGACCGCAAGGTACCATTGCCAGCTTCGACCAAGGCAAGGCCAGTCAGACCTATAACCTGCCACTGCAAATGTCGATGGACCTGGATGTCTTCGGATCTATTACCAACAAAAAACGTGCCTCGAAGGCTGTGCTCCTGCAGGCACAGATGCGCGAGGAGATGGTGCGTGCCAACCTTATCTCGACCACAGCCCAGCAGTACTACATGCTGCAGCTGCTCGACCGGCAGTTGGATATCCTGACGAAAACCGACAGCCTATGGAACATCTCGCTAGAGACGCAAAAGACTCTTTGGGAAAACGGCAAGTCGTACTCCACGGCTGTCAATCAGATGGAGTCGTCCTACTTGAATGTGAAAACACAGATTGTCGATACCCGTCGCAACATACGCAGCGTGGAGAACGCCATTTGCCGCTTGATGGGCAGCACACCCCAGCGCATCGAGCGTGGCTTCTGGGGTTCTTCGGAACTGCATCATCCCCAGGCAAAGGGCGAAACCGGTCAACGCATGTTCGACACGGAGTTCCTGAAAACCGGCGTGCCCGCCACGATGCTGGAGCAGCGCCCCGATATCCGCATGGCCAACCACGCACTGGAGGAAGCCTTCTACAACACACAAGCCGCCCGTTCGGCCTTCTTCCCCAGTATCACGTTGTCAGGAACAGCCGGCTGGACCAATTCGGCAGGCAGCATGGTGATCAATCCCGGCAAACTGCTGCTCACGGCCGTCGGACAGCTCACGCAGCCCATATTCGCACGTGGCAAGCTTTTGGCCAACCTGAAGATTTCCAATCTGACCAAAGAGGATCTGCAGAAGAAATATGTCCAGACTGTCATCGACGCCGGCAACCAGGTGAACGAGGCCATGGCCGACTGCCAGGCAGCACGCGCCAAGCACCAGTACTATCATCGCCAAGTGGAAGTGCTCACCGATGCGTACAACGGCACACATGAGCTGATGGACAACGGCAAGGCTAACTACATCGAAGTGCTCACTGCCCAGGAAAGTCTGCTTAGCTCACAGCTCAGCGAGGCCATGAACATGTACAAGGGTGCCCAAGCCGTCATCGCCCTCTACATCGCATTAGGCGGAGGAACGAAGTAAAACGGCCGACGGTTTTCCGACAATCCAACCTAAGATGTCGCAACCAAGAATGAAGTAGGACAACGATGGCAAAACGAGTCTGTTTCTTTTGGCTATTAGCCCTTCTGCCCCTATCCGTGGCAGCGCAAGCGCTGTTTCATCGTGTGGATAGTGTGCTGACCCTAAGCTACCAAAAGGGTGACATTGATACGGCCTTTGTCACACGACCCCAGACCAAGTGGACCGTCGTAGCGCGACTCAACGTGTCGGGAGCGAAACTCGAGTCCTTGGGGGTGACCGAAGGGAAGCAATTCAATGCGGAAATAACAGCAGACCATAAAACAACGCTCAGCGTAGGTGTGAGTTATCTTGGATTCTCGCTCAGCGCAGCTCTCAATCCTGCCAAACTGATGGGCAAGTACCGTGATTACGAGCTGAACTTCAATTCCTATGGCAGGCGCTTTGGCTACGACATCATCTACCAAGATGCGCACAACTTCACGGGTTGGCACGACATGGATGGGATGGAGCGTATCGAACTTCCAGCCGATATGCTGTCGGTAAGGACCTTGAACTTGAATGCATTTTATATCTTCAATGGCCGAAAGTTCTCCTTTCCTGCAGCATTCACGCAAAGTTACATCCAACGTCGTTCATCCGGCAGTTTC
>JAGCNQ010000275.1 GCA_017645845.1 Bacteroidaceae bacterium | reverse complement strand
TGCGTCAGCTCAACAATTCGCCCAGTACTGGTGTCAAGGCGCTCATGGAAATCTGCGGACTGAAGGACAAAGAGATTTCCCTGGGCGACATTATCTTTAAAATCGGACCGCGTATTAATGCTTCCGGTCGTATGCAGACTGGCAACGAGGCTGTGGCGCTCCTTATTGAGAAGAACCAAAGCGCGGCCAAGGAGCGGGCAGAACGTATCAACGAGTACAATGAGCAGCGCAAGGATCTGGACAAGTCCATGACCGAAGAGGCTAACCGTATTGTCAAGACATTGGAGCATCAGCATGAGCACAAGTCCATCGTTCTTTTCAACGAAGAGTGGCATCGTGGCATCATCGGTATTGTGGCTTCGCGTCTGACCGAGGTCTTCTATAAACCAAGTGTGGTACTTACTTGTAGCGACGACGGCAGAGCCACTGGTTCGGCACGCAGCGTACCTGGCTTCGATGTCTATAAGGCTATTGAGAGTTGTGCTGACTTACTCGAGAACTTCGGCGGTCACACCTATGCTGCTGGTCTGACTCTTCCTGCTCAGAATGTCCCGGCTTTCCGCCATCGTTTTGAGCAGTATGTCAAGGAGCATATACAGCCGGAACAGACCAATGCTATTCTGAACATCGATGCCGAAATTGACTTCCGTGACATCAACCGGCGTGTCGCTTCAGACATCAGGCGCTTTGCCCCTTACGGTCCTGACAACCACAAACCTCTCTTCTGTACCCGTCAGGTTTATGACTACGGCACCAGTAAGGTTGTCGGGCGTGACCAGGAGCACATCAAACTGGAACTAGTGGATTCCAAGAGCAGTAACGTGATGAACGGTATAGCATTCGGCCAAAGTTCTCAGGCACGCTATATCAAGACGAAACGCGCCTTTGATATTGTCTATCACATCGAAGAGAACAGTCACAAGCGCGGTGATGTGCAATTGCAGATAGAGGACATCAAGCCGAGAGAGTAAGGAGGCGGAGGATGGAGTATCTTTCTATTCTTCGCAAGTACTGGGGCTATGATGACTTTCGCGGCATACAGCGGCAAGTCATTGAGAGCATCAGTGCTGGGCGCGACACCTTAGGCCTTATGCCGACAGGTGGTGGCAAGAGCATTACATTTCAAGTGTCTGCTCTTGCTATGAAAGGTCTTTGTATTGTGTTTACTCCCCTCATCTCACTCATGAAGGATCAGGTAGAAAGTCTGCGACGTCGTGGCATTAAGGCTGCTTTCATTAACAGCAGTATGTCGCACGACGAGGCTTTGACCGTTTTGGAAAATAGTATCTTTGGTGCTTATAAATTCCTTTATATCTCTCCTGAACGCCTTTCCAGCGAGATGTTTGTAAATAAGTTGCGACGTATGGAAGTGTGCTTCTTTACGGTAGATGAAGCGCACTGCATCTGTCAGTGGGGGTATGATTTCCGTCCTTCTTACTTGCACATAGCTGATATTCGCGATGTCTTTCCGCATAGCCCTATTCTCGCTCTCACTGCGACAGCAACACCCGAGGTGGTCCGGGATATTCAGCAGAAGCTTCGATTCCGAGAGGAGAATGTTCTGAAGATGAGTTTTGAGCGAAAGAATCTGGCATATATCGTACGTCGTGAGGACAGTATCATGGATGGCATCCTACATGCCCTTGAGACCATCCCGGGCTCCTGCATCATTTATGCACGCAGTCGCAGAAAGTGTTACGAGGTGGCGGAACAGTTGAATGAACTAGGGTACACCTCCACTTACTACCATGCAGGATTGGCCAGTCTTCAGAAGAACGAACGTCAGGAGCGCTGGTATCGTGGTGAAGTACGCGTCATGGTGGCCACTAATGCTTTCGGCATGGGCATAGACAAACCAGACGTTCGCCTTGTGCTCCATGCTGATATGCCTGATTCCATTGAGGCATATTTCCAAGAGGCCGGACGTGCAGGGCGAGATGGCGAAAAGGCCTATGCCATTCTCCTGACTGACGGCAGAGAGCGTCAGCATATTTCACGTCGTATGGCTCAGCAGTTCCCAACACTAGATTATGTGCGTAATGTCTATGAACTTCTGTGTTGTTACCTTAATATTGCTGTTGGTGACGGTATGCTCGTGACGCGTGAGCTTAATATCGACAATTTCTGTCGTACTTATGGCTATTACCCGTTAGCGCTCTTCTATGCGCTTGACTTGCTGGATAAGGCGGGATATATTGAGTACCACGATGAAGAGGATGCTTCCAGCCGGTTGCGTATCAATGTCACGCGTCCGGAATTATTTCATGCCCTTGACTCTGACAGTGAAAGGCTCATTCTCTCCGTGCTTCGTCATTATGGTGGCATCTTTGTTGACTATGTTTTTATTGATGAGGATTTGCTGAATTACGACACGGGTTTACCTGTGGATGACATCTATCAGATATTCCTGCGGCTTTCCGAACGTCATCTAATTTCCTTCATTCCACGTAAGCATCTGCCTCGTATCACCTTCCGCCACCGTCGTATAGAAAAGGAGGATATCATCCTGCCGTCCCAGGTCTATGAGGAGCGTCGTACCCACTATAAGCAGCGCGTCGGGGCAATGTTGCAATATGCTCAAGGTGACTGCTGCCGTAGTCGGATGCTGTTGCACTACTTCGGAGAGGAATCTTCAGAGAATTGTGGTATCTGCGATGTCTGTTCCAGTCGCGAAAGAGCGTCTGTGTCTGCTGATGCGTATGCCGCCTTGCGTCTGCACATCCTAGGTCAACTTCAGCAGGGACCTCTCGAATCTTACAGTCTTGATCTTGCCGGTTACGATGCCGCTCTTCTTGAATCTGTCATCGACCACATGCGTGCAGCTGGAGAGATTTCCTCCGACGGCCCGTTCCTGAAGACTGCGGTTCGGTTTTAAACTCACCGTGGTCGATTTAGCAAAATCCCCCTATGCTAAAGTTAGTATACTAAGTTATCCAAAGAAAGTATACTAAGTTACCCCAAGAAAGTATACTAAGTTTACCCAAGATAGTATACTAAGTTTGAAGCCCTTCCTGGGGGCTGTTTGGGAGGTCCGTTTTCGTCGATGTGGAAAGGTTGTGCTGCGACTTCGTCAAATTATCCGCAGTTTGTCAAAATTTATTAGGTTCAGAATACAAGTTGGTACTAACCAGTCCAGAGATTGGTACGTACCGATTTGCAGATTGGTACGTACCAACTTCCGAACCGGTACGTCTGTGGCTTGTCTCAAAAAGAATGAGCGAATAGCGACGAAGGCACGTCGCTATTCATTTGGGTATTAATGCTACTTTATAATATACAATATGTTCGGATAATATTCCTATATCCTCGGAGACTGGAAGATGTTGACGATAAGGGACACAATGAAGATGATGAAACCATAGATGACAGGAATCAACGTACATTTGTAACCGCCCATAAGGACAGAGGGAGTTACATCGCCATTCGACTGCGTAAAGTCACATATTTGATAGTAGCCGAGTATGCCGAACAGAATTCCCGAGACCAAGGCAAGGAGACCTATCTTCCACACCCAGGCTGGGGCTTTCCAAGCGGCCAGGAACACGAAAGCTAGTAAAAGAGTAAGGACGGACATGTGAATCATGTTGCCGCTGATGAAGAAATCTGAAAGTTGAGTAATCATAATACTTATTGTTTTTAGTTAGACAATTAATTTTTGCAGCTGCTGGTGCAAAGGTACGGCGATATTGGCGATGAGCCAAATATTTTGCCTGTCAAAACCCTCTGTCTCCATGCAGAATCCCTCTATACAGGGATTTTACACCTCCTGTAATGGCTTTTGTATGAGAAGAAATGCTTACCTTTGCTGTCAAAATGAAAAAAATTGCTCTCTTTTCCATCTATTGGACTGCATCCTTGTTACTGTTGGCTGTCGTACTGTGCAGCATGGGTTACCAGTTGCCTGAAGCCCTGATGTTCAGCACTTCACTCCTGCCCGTTGCCATCATCTTCCGTCAGATGATAGCCAGGGTCAACTTTACGGCCAAACGTCTGGAGGTTGCCAAGTCGCTTATTTGTATTCTCCTTTTTGTACTGATATTGGCTTTCCTGGCAGTACATATAGCTCAATCCGTCATCCTCTATGACTACCGCCAGATGTCTATGAATGATTTCACCGTGCCTCCGATGCTTCTCAATCCTATATTCCTGCTGTCCATGCTTACTCTTATGATAATTGGCGACTACGGCTTGGGGCGGATACTTGGGAAGCGCTTGCCCGAAGCCGAAGAGACGATAACCTTTGCCAGTGATATCCAGAGCATGACATTGGCGGAACAGGATAATCCTTCGTCAGAAACCAATAGACTAATCACCTTTGTCAGCAATCGTCAAAGCATGACGCTGACGAGGCAGGAGATACTATATGTAGAGAGTTGCGATACCGAGGTTTGGATTCATGCCACCGATGGCCGTCGTTTCCGTAACAAGACCGCCATATCATCATGGAGCCGTCTGCTTGGTCCAGAGTATCTTCGTATCCATCGCTCCTATCTGGTACGCATCTCTGCTTGCACAGGACTGGACCATGATAATGTGGTTCTTGGCGATGTGCGCCTTCCCATTTCCCGAAAATATAAGGAAATGGTACAACAGCACTTTAAGAACTCCTTTTAGAAAATAGTTGGAGTTCGTTTTGGCACTTTCGTCGATGGAATTTAGATGTCCCTCATTACCATGATGACGCGATAGGCTGCATAGAACTCTCTTTTGGCAAGCTTTCCGCCGTCGGCCAGTTCGTAGTTGGGATTCTCAGTGCTGAGTTGCAGATAAGGCGATGCTGGTCCAGGATCATGCACTATCTTCACCATGAGTCGCCCATCGGTGGTTTGAATCAAGTAGGGAACACCTTTTTGGAATTCCTCATAGCGACCAATTGCTTCACTTACTCCAACATAATCTCCATCTTGAATACGGGGCAACATGCTATCACCATGGCATTGAAAGACATACTTCACATCGCTGTGTGGTAGTTGCAGTGGAACTAACCCTTCCTTGGCATCTATGGATGGAAAGTGTGGTTTGCTGTCGTCTGCATGATTTTCTTCTGCTTTTGTTTCTGCATCGGGACTGATGCCATAGTTCAGAATTTCTTCGTCTGCGTCCTCCTCGTCAGGTAAGGGTAGGGGACCGGAGGAAAGAGGTATGCTTCCACCGCGCAGCCACTCCTGGTCTATTTGTGGAAAACGTTTCAAGATAGCTTCTATTCCGTGGCGGGGAATCCGGTCGCGGTAAACCCAATTGTTGACCGCCTGCGGCGAAATACCTATTAGGTGGGCCAGGTGTGAGCGGTTACGGCAGTAATGTTCTACTAAAATATTAATCTTTTCTTCTACTGTCATTGCTGCTTGTTTTAAATACACATGCAAAAATAAAACAAAAACACATAATACGCAAGAAAACGATATAATATTTTAAACAAAAGGTGCGAATACGTATGATTTAACACAAAGAGAAGTAGAAAAGTTCGATGACATTTGTATCTGTCATCATTTATTGCTAACTTTGCACTGCGAGTAAAGAATTGGATGAAAAACAGCAGAAAAGTAATAGGTGTAGGTGAGACCATTTTGGACATCCTCTTTCGTGGTGGACAACCAGTGGCGGCAGTACCAGGCGGGAGTAGCTTCAATAGTATTATAAGCGTGGGACGAGCAGGTGTTCCTTGTACGTTTGTCGGCTATACGGGTGCAGATATTGTGGGTCAGCAGACGGTAGATTTCCTGCGTTCTAATGGTGTTGGTACAGAGCATTTTCAGATAAGACAAGGGGAAAAGAGTGCTATCAGCCTGGCATTCCTTGGTGAAAACGGCGATGCTACCTATTCTTTCTACAAAGAAGCACCGCATGTGGCAGACAATTGGACGCTTCCTACGATGACACATGGTGATGTTCTCCTTTATGGATCCTACTATGCGGCTTGTGCTGGTATGCGGCCCCTGATAACGCAGTTGCTCGAACGTGCTGCCCATACAGGTGCCATTGTATATTATGACCTTAATTTCCGCTGCAATCATCGTCATGAGTTGGAGTCCCTTATGCCAGCTATTCTGCAGAACTTTCGTCAGAGCACCATCGTGCGTGGCAGTACCGATGACTTCGATGTGATATTTTCCTCGCGTGACGCGAACTATATATATAATGTATATATCAGCCGCTATTGCCCATACTTCATTTGTACTGCAGGTGCAGAGCAAATAACAGTCTGTACTCCTACTGGTTGTTATGAGTTTCAAGTGCCGCCTATTGCTGATGTGGTGAGTACCGTTGGTGCGGGTGACAGTTTCAATGCTGGCTTTGCCTGTGCCCTTATTTGGGAGGGTATAACGCTCAATAGCATGCCAAGTCTTGGACGCGATGCTTGGAGAAGCCTCATCTCCACTGCCTGCCGTTTTGCAGGAGAAACCTGCCGCAGTACAGAGAATTATATAAAAGCCCCTTCTAAATCCCCCAAGGGGGAGAAGAACCATAAAACTATATGATCTATAGACCCTATGAAAAACCTTCTTACAATCCTTTTTTTTTCCGCACTTGCTTTCAATGTCAGTGCTTCTGATGCCCTTGAGGGTTTCTTTTATGGACAAGTTACGGAGCCTGACGGTACCGAATGGCAGAGCCCGGAGAAGCTATCCCTTAATAAGTTGCAGCCTCAAGCTTATATCTTCTCCTTTGCCGATGCTGAGGCCGCGCGCGCTGTGTTGCCCGAGGGCAGCAAGTATTACCAGAGCCTTGACGGAACCTGGAAGTTCCGTTGGTCGGCCAATCCCGAGCAGCGCCCCAAGGGTTTTGCCAGCTCTTCCTATGATGTCAGGGGTTGGGACGACATCAAAGTGCCTGGCTGCTGGAACGTACAGGGACTCGGGAAGCATGGTGAAATGAAGTATGGTGTGCCCATCTATGTGAACCAGCCTGTCATCTTTTATCACGAGGTGAAAAAGGATGATTGGCGTGAGGGGGTGATGCGTGAGCCGAAAGACCAGCGGTGGACAACCTATAAGTATCGTAACGAGGTGGGTTCCTATCGTCGCTCTTTTACCGTTCCGTCAGACTGGAATGGTCGCCAGATTATCCTCAACTTCGATGGCGTAGATAGCTTCTTCTATCTTTGGATTAACGGGCACTATGTTGGCTTCAGCAAGAATAGTCGCAACACTGCACGCTTTGATATCACCGACTTCCTGAAGAAGGGAGAGAACATTGTGGCAGTGGAAGTTTATCGCAACAGCGACGGTTCTTTCCTCGAAGCACAAGACATGTTCCGTCTGCCCGGTATCATCCGTAGCACATATCTTACCGCTTTACCGAAAGTGCAAATCAGCGATCTCACCGTGCGAACTATGGAGTTAGGTGACAAGAGTGGGGCCATCATTCGCATTGACCGCAAACTCTGCAACTTCACGGTAAAAGCACAGAAGGGCTTGAAGATGACCTATACCATCTATCCTGTTGGCCTTTATTCCGATGAGACGGCAGATTCTGTGCGTCAGGTATCGGTTGATGTCGTACCGATGGATATGGCCACAATTGCTTCGGCACAGACATTTGTGAACATCAGGGAACCTCTCCTTTGGAGTGCTGAGTCGCCTTATCGCTATGTCCTTGTGGCTGAGTTGAAGGACAAGAAGGGAAACCTCCTTGACTGCACTTCCACCTACTTCGGCATTCGTACCGTCGAAATACGCGACACGGAAGCCCGTGATGACGAGTTCGGACTTGCTGGTCGCTACTTCTATGTCAACGGCCAGCCCGTGAAGCTCAAGGGTGTGAACCGCCATGAGACGAATTCCACCAAAG
>JAGCNQ010000274.1 GCA_017645845.1 Bacteroidaceae bacterium | reverse complement strand
TTTTTTCTCCGCAGAGGAGAAAAACCGCTTCCCCTGTCGCTGCCATAATGATAATAATTTTGAGGATTTGGGATTTGTTGTCTGAAAGCGGATTTCAGGGATTGAGGGATTGCACTCTATATATATGTGCAATCCCTCAATCCCTATAATCAGTAGCATTTCAGAGGGCTAAACACATCTTTTCGCTGTCATCTTTCATTTACAATTTAATCATTTACTATTTACCATTTTGTCTGGCTGTTTCTCGTTCGTTTCACTATCCTTTATATATATAGTAGGCTAGTGAAACAAACAAAAAACCAGATGCCTGACACGGGAGTTGTGGCGGATTCTCGTCCGTCCGTCATGACCACTATATATATGTGTGGTCATGACAAACGGACAAAAATCTTTCCGCGGACGATTGGGAAATAGCTTTTTCTCTGTTATATCCGATTTTTCACAGAGAAAGTCATTGCTCTTTCAGAAAGAAATCATATCTTTGTGCAAGCCTTACGATGCTTACACAACAGATGGCAAAATGGTTCGCTATTAAGTGACAACGCACAAAGATTTGCCAAGAGACATCTTTTTCTCATTCAAGGCGAAAGCTATAAGCAGGAAATTCCTTAATAAATGATAAATATTTCGTCTTTTTTGCGATGGATTCGGCATTTTTTTGTATCTTTGCACGCGATTAAAATAAACCGTAAACCGTAAACTAAATATGGGATTCTTTAATTTCTTTACCAAAGAGAAGAAGGAAACACTGGACCAGGGCCTTGAAAAGACCAAGGAGAGTTTTTTCGGGAAACTGACACGCGCCGTTGCAGGGAAGTCAAAGGTGGATGAAGAGGTGCTCGACAACCTGGAGGAAGTCCTGGTGACGAGCGATGTGGGCGTGGACACGACGCTCAATATCATCAAACGTATTGAGGCACGCGTGGAACGTGACAAGTACGTTACTACTGCAGAACTCAACAACCTGTTGCGGGACGAGATTGCCCAGCTACTCACGGAAAATAACACAGACGATACCGAGGGATTTCAGATTCCGGAAGACAAGCGTCCCTACGTCATTCTTGTGGTTGGCGTAAACGGTGTGGGCAAGACGACAACCATCGGCAAACTGGCCTATCAATTCAAGCAGGCAGGTCTGAAAGTCTGTCTGGGAGCTGCCGACACCTTCCGTGCTGCTGCTGTGGAGCAGATATGCATCTGGGGCGAGAGAATCGGTGTGCCCGTCATAAAGCAGAAGATGGGAAGCGACCCTGCCAGCGTGGCTTACGACACATTGAACAGCGCTATCGCCAACGGGATGGATGTAGTCCTCATCGATACCGCAGGCCGCTTGCATAACAAGAAGGGCTTGATGGACGAGCTCTCCAAGATAAAGCGCGTCATGCAGAAACTCATGCCCGATGCTCCGCATGATGTTATGCTCGTCCTGGACGGCAGTACCGGTCAGAATGCCTTTGAACAGGCTAAGCAATTCACCTCCGCCACCGAAGTCACCAGTATGGCCATTACGAAGCTGGACGGCAGTGCGAAAGGCGGAGTGGTCATCGGCATAAGCGACCAGTTCAAGATACCTGTCCGATATATCGGTCTGGGCGAACAGGCCGAAGACCTGCAACCCTTCAACCGCAGGGAGTTCGTGGACTCGCTGTTTAAAAATTAAAAATTAAGAATGAAGAATGAAGAATTTGCTACCGCATTCGATTTTGAATCTATAATTTTTGAATTTTGAATTGTCGTAACACTATAGACATCATTACCCTCGGTTGCAGCAAGAACCTTGTTGACAGCGAGAAACTCATCCATCAGCTGGAGCTGAACGGCTACAAGGTAACGCATGACTCTGAGAACCCCAAGGGTGAGATTGCTATCGTGAATACCTGCGGTTTCATCGGTGATGCAAAGGAGGAAAGCATCAACATGATTCTGGAACTGGCACAGCGCAAGCAGCAAGGGAAACTTCGCCAACTCATCGTTATGGGCTGCCTTTCGCAACGCTATTTTCAGGAATTGCAGACGGAACTGCCCGAGGTGGACCGCTTCTATGGCAAGTTCGACTGGAAACAAATCGTTACCGACCTGGGAGGGACTTATCACAAGGAAGCCTCCAACGAGCGGCGGTTAACGACTCCACCCCACTATGCGTACCTCAAAATCAGCGAGGGTTGCAACCGCCAATGTGCCTACTGCGCCATTCCCATCATCACAGGTAAGCAAAAGAGCCGTTCCATCGAGGATATTGTGGCAGAAGTGGAGAGCCTGGTGGCAAAGGGAGTCGTGGAACTACAGGTCATTGCCCAGGAACTGACGGGTTATGGCACCGACCTCTACGGCAAGCAGATGATTGCAGAACTCATCGAACGCATTGCACAAGTGCCAGGCATCAAATGGATAAGGCTCCATTACGCCTATCCTGCCAACTTCCCAATGGAATTGCTGCAGGTTATGAAGCGGCACGATAACGTCTGCAAATACCTTGACATCGCTTTGCAGCATATCAGCGACAGTCAACTCTCGGCAATGCGCCGCCACATCACCCGTCAACAGACATACGACCTCATCGAAACCATCCGCAATGAAGTGCCTGGCATCCATCTGCGCACCACCCTGATGGTTGGTTTCCCGGGCGAGACAGAGGAGGACTTTAAAGAACTGCTCGATTTCGTCAAGTGGGCGAAATTCGAACGTATGGGTGCCTTTGCCTATAGCGAAGAAGAGGGTACATACGGCGCAGAGAACTATGAGGACAACGTTCCTGACGATGTGAAGCAGGCACGTCTCAGCAAACTCATGCGCCTACAACAACAAGTAAGTGAAGAAGTGCAACAGAGCAAAGTGGGGCAACTGCTGCAGGTCATCATCGACCGCAAGGAGGGCAACTATTTCATCGGACGCACAGAATACGATTCTCCGGAGGTTGACCCTGAGGTGCTCATCAAAAGCCCCCGCCCCGCTCCCCGAAAGGAGAGCCTTCGCCCAGGACAGTTCGTCCAGGTAAAGATAGAGAGTGCTGACGAATTCGACCTGTATGGAGCAGCTCTGGAAATTAAGAATTAAAAGTGATTAAGAATAAATAAACTTACCTCACAAGATGAACAACAAGGTATTTATCTCCGATTTGGCGAGCCGTACCAAGTATAACAGCAAGGAAGTCTCTGCGCTGGTTAGTGCCACAGTTTCAGCCATTATTAACGAGCTTTCGGAAGGAAACACGATTGCCATCTCCGGCTTTGGTTCTTTCGAAGTCAAGAAGAAGCTAGAACGTGTGCTGGTTAATCCTACGACCAAAGTGCGTATGCTTGTTCCGCCCAAGATTGTTGTCAACTTTAAACCCAACATGTCTTTGAAGGAAAAGGTGAAAGGGTGAAAAAGGAAAAATGAAAAGCTATGAATAACAAGATAAACCTTCCGCAGCTGGCCAAAGCCCTGACATTGAAAAAGAAAATGTCACTGAAGGATGCTGAAGCATTCCTCCGTGAATTCTTCGATGCCATCATCCAAAACGTAACCACCGACAAACTCGTCAAAATCAAAGGACTTGGCACGTTCAAACTTATCGAAGTACTTGACCGTGAGAGCGTCAATGTAAATACCGGTGAACGCATTGTCATACCCGGACACACAAAACTGTCCTTTACACCTGATGCATCGCTCAAGGATATAATCAACAAGCCCTTCGCCGATTTCCAAACCGTTGTCATCAATGAAGGCACAAGTCTTGAAGAGATGGAAAGGATTCCTGAAGAAGAGAAAGTGCCGGAAAGCGAGCCAGAGTTTGTCCCTGTACCAGAACCCATGCCTGAACCTGAACCAGAGATAGAACTAGAACCGGAGCCAAAGATAGAGGTAGAGCCTGAAGTAGAACCAGAGTCTGAAGTAGAGCCAGAGCCTGAAGTAGAGCCAAAGCCTGAAGTAGAACCAGAGCCTGAAGTAGAACCGGAACCGATTCCCGTTTCTATACCCGAACCTATGCCAGAGCCTATGCCCCAACCCACGCCCGAACCTGAAGCCGAACTAAAGGCTGAAGAAGTTCCTGCTCCGGAAGCATTAGCATCAGTTCAACAAAGCCAACCAGAGCAGACTCCTCGGAAACGAAAATGCAAAACAGCTAAGATTTGCGCTTATATTGCCGGTATTATACTGCTCTGCTTGCTGAGTTTCTATGCCGGACACAAAATAAAGTATGAGCGGGGGACGAAGAGCGAAGTACAAGATGACAGGCAAAAGAAGCAAGAAAGCGAAAGTGCCGATTCACCTCAACCCACTTCCACACCCTCGGCACCCAAAGAGCAAAACGACGAGACACAATATGCTCAAGTACCTAACGGAGAGTATAAGATAATAGGCACCCGTAAGACATACGTCATGAAACCTGGGGACTATCTAACCAGGATTGCTATAGAGGAGTATGGTGACAAGGAGTTTACCCAATACATTATCACTCATAATAGCTTCCCAGACCCCAATAATGTGCCCGTCGGTGCAGAAATCAAGCTCCCTGAACTCAAAAAGGCGGAGTAAAAATACAAAAATGGAACAAATTTAACAGAATTAAACATTCTGATAACTCTTTTTATCATTTCTGATTTGGCAGATAGAAGAGTATGCAGTAATTTTGTGGCCCGAAAGGCTTCCTCCCCTGAGAGTAATAAAGTAAATTATAAATAAATGATATAAATATGGCAGAATCAATCGACATTCGCGAACTAAATGAACGCATCGAAAGACAAAGTGGATTTGTCACGAACCTCGTGACAGGAATGAATCAAGTTATTGTGGGGCAGAAGCACCTGATAGAGTCACTGCTCATAGGTCTGCTCAGTGATGGGCATATCTTGCTGGAAGGTGTGCCAGGTTTGGCCAAGACAATGGCCATCAAAACCCTTGCACAGCTCGTTGACTCCAAGTTCAGCCGCATACAGTTTACACCGGACTTACTACCTGCTGACCTCATCGGCACGATGATTTACAGTCAGAAAGACGAGAAATTTGTAGTGGAGCAAGGTCCCGTCTTTGCTAACTTCATATTGGCTGATGAGATTAACCGTGCTCCGGCTAAGGTGCAGAGTGCATTGCTCGAGGCAATGCAGGAACGTCAGGTCACCATTGGCAAGAACACTTTCCAACTTCCGAAGCCCTTCCTCGTACTTGCTACACAGAATCCCATCGAGCAGGAAGGTACTTATCCCCTGCCCGAGGCACAGGTGGACCGTTTCATGCTCAAGGTAGTCATCGACTATCCGAAGCTCGAAGAAGAAAAGCTCATCATCCGTCAGCAGATAAAGGGTGAGAACCAAGACGTGAAGCCTGTGATGGGAACAGAAGACATCATGAAGGCTCGTGATGTGGTCCGTCAGGTCTATCTTGACGAGAAGATTGAGCAATACATCGCTGACATAGTTTTCTGCACCCGCTATCCCGACAAGTACGGACTGAAGGAGATTAAGGACTACATTGAGTTCGGTGGTTCTCCACGTGCCAGCATTAACCTGGCTCTGGCTGCCCGCGCCTTCGCTTTCATCAAGCGTCGTGGTTATGTCATCCCTGAGGACGTGCGCAGCGTTGCTCATGATGTGCTTCGTCACCGCATCGGACTTACCTACGAGGCAGAAGCGAACAATGTGACCAGCGAGGAGATTGTCAGCAAGATTGTCAATAAGGTTGAAGTGCCCTGATTGTGGAAACATCAGAAATATTAAAGAAGGTCAGGCGGATTGAGATTAAGACAAGAGGCCTGAGCAGTAACATCTTTGCGGGCGAGTATCACTCTGCCTTCAAGGGACGTGGCATGACCTTCTCCGAAGTGCGCGAGTATCAATATGGTGATGATATCCGTGATATTGAGTGGAATGTCACCGCCCGATTCGGGAAACCATACGTTAAGGTATTCGAAGAGGAACGTGAGCTGACAGTCATGCTGCTTGTTGACGTTAGCGGCAGTCTTGACTTCGGTTCCGTGAAGCAATTCAAGCGCGATATGGTGACCGAGATTGCTGCAACGCTTGCTTTCTCCGCTATCCAGAACAACGACAAGATAGGTGTCATTTTCTTCTCGGACAAGATTGAGAAGTTCATTCCACCCAAGAAAGGCCGTAAGCATATCCTATACATCATCCGCGAACTTCTTGACTACAAGCCTGAGAGTCAGCAGACAAATATTGCTTTCGCTTTGGAATACATGACCCGAGCCATCAAGCGTCGTTGTATCGCTTTCCTGCTAAGTGACTTCCTCGACCAGCATTCTTTCCTGCAGCCTCTCTCCATTGCTGCCCACAAGCACGATGTCGTAGCCATACAGGTTTATGATAAACGTGTGGCAGAACTGCCCAACATCGGTTTGCTGAAAGTACGTGATGCCGAAACAGGTCAGGAGCAGGTCATTGATACAGGCAGTAGTGCCGTACGGGGTGCACAAGCCAGATGGTGGAAGCAGCAAAGCATGCGCCTCAAAGACACTTTCAGCCGCAGTCAGGTAGATGCTGTCAGTGTCCGTACTGACCAAGATTATGTGAGTGTGCTCATGAGTCTTTTTGCAAGCAGAAAGACCCCCTAATCCCTTAGGGGAGAATAACGGTTAATTCAAAATGAATATATTCAACATTCAAAACAAGTTGCTCAAAATCCTCCCCCTAAAAGAGGTTTGGGGGGCTATCCTCCTTTTCTTCTGCCTTGGAATTAGTGCACAGGTTCAAGTCGATGTAAAACTCGACTCGCTTCAACTCTTCATCGGGCAGCAGACAGGCCTTACACTTTCCGTCACCATTGATGCCAAACAGAAACTAGTGATGCCGGATATCAAAATGGGACAGGAACTTATCCCTGACATTGAAGTCGTAGGCGTAGGCAAGCCCGATACTGCTGTCCTGAACGATGGCAAGCGCCTGACAGTCAGCCAGGCCTACACCATCACAGCTTGGGACTCAGCTTTCTACTATCTGCCGCCCATGCAGGTAATGGTCGATGGCAAGAAGTACGATTCCAAGAGTTTGGCACTGAAAGTCTATACTGTTGATGTCGATACAGTCCATCTCGACCAGTTCTTCCCACCCAACGGCATTATGGAACTTCCCTTCATGTGGGAGGAGTGGAGTATGGTGGCGTTCGGATGCTGGCTACTGGTACTTATGATTGTCTGCATAGGCGTCCTTTATTATCATGTCAAAAACGGCAAGCCCATTGTCCGCTTTATCCGACGGAAGAAGAAATTGCCACCTCATCAAGTGGCGATGAACGAGATAGAGCGCATCAAAAGCGAGCGTAAATGGACCGAAGAGGACAGCAAGGAATACTACACTCTGCTCACCGATACTCTTCGCAACTACATTCGCGAACGTTACGGTTTCAATGCGATGGAGATGACTTCCTCTGAAATCATCGAACGCCTTATAGCCGAGAACAACGAGGAAGCGCTGGATGAACTGCGTGAGATATTCCGCACAGCAGACCTCGTGAAGTTTGCCAAGTATAGTACACTCATCAACGAGAACGATGCCAACCTTGTCTCTGCTATAGAGTACGTCAATCAGACCAAGATTGAAGTTGATCCGAATGCGAAGCCCGAGCCTGAGATTATTAAGGAAACTGACCAAAAACGTCTCACCCAAGTAAAGATAATGCGTGTGGCTATCGGTGTACTCGTTGTGCTCTCCGTTGCTTTACTGGCTTGGATAGTTTGGCGTTCGGCAGACCTATTAATGTAGACGAGTTGACAAGTAAACATGAACTTTGAACTATGACATTCGAAAGTCCCTTATATCTCCTCCTGCTTCTGCTGGTCATACCTTATGTAATATGGTATTGGTTCCGCCACAAAGCATCCACACCTTCTATTCGTGTCAGCAGTACAGCCGCTATGTTCCAGGCTCCCAAGAGTCTCCGTCAACGTTTGGTGCACTTACCAGCTGTATTGCGAGTGGCATGCTATGTCTTTGCCGTAATAGCATTGGCACGTCCCCAAACATCTAACAGTTGGAGCAGCAAGCACACCGAAGGCATCGATATTATGCTTTGCATGGATGTCAGTACCAGTATGCTCGCTGAGGATCTCAAACCCAATCGCATAGAGGCAGCCAAGAATGTGGCACTCGAGTTTATCAGCGGTCGTCCTGATGACAATATCGGCCTGACCCTCTTTGCGGGTGAAGCCTATACACAGTGCCCGATGACTGTTGACCATGCAGTTTTGCTCAACCTGCTGAATGGGATGAAGGTTGATATGGCAATGCGCGGTCTCATAGATGATGGCACCGCAATTGGTATGGGTATTGCCAATGCCCTGTCACGTCTCAAGGACAGCAAGGCCAAGAGTAAGGTCATCATTCTGCTCACGGACGGCACTAACAACTGCGGACAGATTAGTCCCAACACAGCAGCCGAAATGGCTAAGAGTTTCGGCGTCCGCGTTTATACCATCGGCGTTGGTACCAACGGAACTGCACGCTATCCCTATCCTGTAGGAGGTCGCATCGAATACATTAATATTCCTGTAGAGATTGACACCAAGACACTTGCTACGATTGCCCGCAAGACAGACGGCGAGTTTTATCGTGCCACCAATAATCAGAAACTGCATGAAGTCTATCAAGAGATTGACAAACTGGAAAAGACCAAGATGAATGTCAGGCAATACTCCAAACGCTACGAGGCGTATGGAATGTTCTTGCTCATCAGTGTTCTCTGCCTCCTCTTGGAACTTCTATTGCAGAATACCATATTAAAACGGATACCATAAGCCCCTTTAGGAGGGAAAAGTAAATAGTAAATTGCTAAATTATAAATAAACTAGATGTTTCGCTTTGAAAGTTCACAATATCTGTACTTGTTGTTAGTGCTTTTGGCACTTACTGCCATACATTATTATTTTAAATATATTAAGAAGCAGCAGATAAAACGTTTCGGTAATCCAGAACTGACGCGACAACTTTTCCTCGGCGTCTCGCGTTGGAGGCCTGAGGTAAAATTTTGGTTAGCGATGGCAGCTTTGGCATGTTTTATCGTTGCTTTAGCACGGCCGCAGTTCGGTACTCGCCTTGACACCCGTGAGCGTATGGG
>JAGCNQ010000273.1 GCA_017645845.1 Bacteroidaceae bacterium | reverse complement strand
TACGTTTCAAGGTCGGTCCCAAGAGCTTCTACCAAACCAACACCGAGCAGGCATATATATTATATAAGGTACCGCGCGAGTTTGCTTTCGGCTCGACTTCTTGCTCCCTGCCCCTTGTCCCTTGTCCCCTTGTCTACGACCTCTACACAGGCACCGGCACTATTGCCAATTTCGTAGCAAGTAGGGCTCGCAAGGTTATCGGTATAGAATATGTGCATGAAGCCATCGAGGATGCAAAGACTAATTCTCAGATAAACGGCATCGAGAACACGGAGTTCTTTGCTGGCGATATGAAGGACATCCTAAATCGTGATTTTATTGAGCAGCACGGAAAGCCTGACATCATCATAACAGACCCGCCTCGTGCTGGTATGCATCAAGATGTCATCGATGCTATCTTGTTCGCCGCCCCCCTGCGCATCGTTTATGTAAGCTGCAATCCAGCCACTCAGGCTCGCGATTTGCAACTCCTATCCGTCGCATACGAAGTGAAACGCGTTCAGCCGGTAGATATGTTCCCTCACACCCAACACGTAGAAAACGTTGTTTTGCTAGAAAAACGCCTTTAAACTCTTAAACCTTTAAACTCTTTGCAATGAAATTTTTTAGATTATTGACTCTCACATCTTTAATGATGATTACTGCAGGTATAACTGCAGCAAAAGAATCCGGGACTTTCACCATTGGTGATAAGACATTCCTCCTGAATGGTCAGCCCTTTGTGGTGAAGGCTGCCGAAGTACATTATCCCCGCATTCCGCGTCCCTATTGGGAACATCGCATACAGATGTGTAAGTCATTGGGCATGAATGCTGTGTGTATCTACATCTTTTGGAATATCCATGAGCAGCAGGAAGGCGTATTCGATTTCACAGACAACAATGATGTGGCAGAGTTCTGTCGTATCGCTCAGAAGAATGGCATGTACGTTATCGTGCGTCCAGGTCCATACGTCTGTGCGGAGTGGGAGATGGGTGGACTACCCTGGTGGTTACTGAAGAAGAAGGACATCAAACTTCGCGAACGCGACCCCTATTTCATGGAACATGTGAAGATATTCGAGGAAAGGGTGGGCGAACAACTCCGTCCCCTCACCATCCAGAACGGTGGTCCCATCATTATGATGCAGGTGGAAAACGAGTACGGCAGTTATGGCGAGGACAAACCTTACGTTTCTGAGATTCGCGATTGTCTGCATAGCATCTACGGCAAGGAATTGTCACTTTTCCAGTGCGACTGGTCTTCGAACTTCGAGAAAAATGGGCTTGATGACCTCACTTGGACCATGAACTTTGGCACAGGTGCCAATATCGACGAGCAATTCCGTCGCCTGGGTCAACTGCGTCCCAACGCTCCCAAGATGTGCTCCGAGTTTTGGAGCGGATGGTTTGACAAATGGGGAGCGCAGCACGAGACACGCCCGGCAAAGGATATGGTTGAGGGTATGGACGAAATGCTCAGCAAGGGCATCTCTTTTTCGCTCTACATGACACACGGCGGCACCAGCTTCGGACATTGGGCAGGCGCCAACTCTCCTGGCTTTGCACCAGATGTGACGAGCTACGACTACGATGCTCCCATCAACGAGTGGGGCCTCGCTACGCCTAAGTTCTGGGAGCTGCGCAAGATGATGGAGAAGTATAGCTCCCATAAGCTCCCATCCGTTCCCAATCCTCCCATGAAGATTATTACCATTCCTAAGTTCGAACTAACGGAATTTGCTCCATTGTTCAACGGCTTTGACTACAAATATACTTGGTGGGACCACGAAGAAGAGGCTCATGGCGAATCCCCCAAGACCTTCGAGGAGCTTGACATGGGTTGGGGAACTGTGCTCTATACCACTCGCTTGCCTGAGATTCCCCAAGAAGGTAGAAACCTTTCTGTGAGCCAGACGACACTTACCCTCGAAGCCCACGACTTCGCACAGGTTTTTATCGACGGCAAGTACATGGGTAGGATTGACCGCGTGAAGAACGAAAAGACACTCACTTTGCCGCCCATCAAGCAGAGCCAAGAGCTGCAGATACTCGTGGAAGGCATGGGACGCATCAACTTCGGACGCGCCATCAAGGACTTCAAGGGACTGATAGGTAAGCCGACCATTACGACAAGCTTCAGTTCGCATGTAGGCGAAGTGGATAAGATAGAAGTCACCTATACACCCAACCAGTGGGAATGTATGCGCATTCCCGATGACTATGAGGTGGCTGTGAAGGCTTTCGAGGAGCAGAAGGGGAAGAACCCCACTACCCACGAATCTTTGAATCGGGCAGTTATCGGACGCGGCTATCGGTATGCCAAGGAATCTGACGAACTTATATTCGGGCGCGGATACTATCGTGGTTACTTTGACCTCAAGAAAGTGGGCGATACCTTCCTCAACTTCGAGACTTGGGGCAAAGGACAGGTATGGGTGAACGGACATGCGATGGGGCGCATCTGGTCAATAGGCCCTCAGCAGACGCTCTATGTACCTGGCTGTTGGTTGAAGAAGGGAAAGAATGAGGTCATTGTCCTTGACATCGTCGGTCCAAGCGAGAAGGTTGTATGGGGACAGGCAGAACCTGAACTGAACAAGTTGCAGCTCGAGAAAAGCAACAAGCACAATAATCCGGGCGACAAGCCCGACTTGAATAGCTTGGCTCCTGCCTTCGATGGCGAACTTAAAGCCGGTAATGGTTGGCAGTATGTTCCCTTTAAATATGGTACAAAGAAAGGCCGCTATCTTGCCGTCGAAGTATTGAGCACGCAGGCAGAAAACGATGTAGCTGCCATTGCCGAGATTTATGCTCTTGATGATGACAACCAACGCATCAGCCGTGAGCCTTGGACGGTGAAGTACGCCAGCTCAGAGGAAGACAATGGCAACCACTTGGGCGATAAAGTCTTCGACCTGCAGGAGAGCACTTATTGGCAGACCATCAAGGGTACGGACTTCCCGCACCTCTTGGTCATCGATCTCGGTTCGGAGCAACACGTCCGTGGCATTGAGTACCTTCCTCGTGCAGAACAAGGTGCTCCAGGCAGCGTTAAGAAAGTGAAGATTTACATTTATAAATAGGTAGGAGAGGGGGAAAGCCCCTCTCTTCTCTTATTTCCGATCTTCGAGGTTGTTGCCCTCTGTTTCTTTGAGGGTTTCATCGAAGTCGTCCAAACCGTTTTCAATAAGGATGTTGTACCACTGAACAAGTTTCCTGATGTCAGAGGGATAGACACGGTCGTGGTCGAAGTTAGGCAGAACCTCACCCAGGAAAGCATAGAGTTCCTCCCTGGAGGCTTTTCCGTAGTCGATACTTGCAATCTTGCCGTCTTCCTTTTCCTTGATGCTCTTCAGCACTTCTCGCAGGGGTATTTCCTTTTCATCGGTGTACATGGCGATGTCTGCCAAAGAGATAACTTTGTCTGCAGCAAAGGCAGGCATACGCTTCTTCTGTGCATCAAGGGTTTCTACAATGAGATTACGGTTGCCTCGTGAAATGAGTTTGAAAAGTCCGGGTTTACCGGAGATTGCTAAGATAGTTTCAAGCATAATAGGGACCCCCTCCCTAACCCTCTCCCTTTTAGGCGAGGGAACTGCTTACAGGGTCATGGGCAGTTGTATTGTTGAATTTTAAATTTAGTTATTTTGAATTGCCGTTCTGATGGCTTCCAATTGTATTAGTAATTTTGTGTCGTCATCTTTGCTGTTGTCGATGATGAAATTGGCCTGTTTGCGATGCAACTCGGGTTGCTGCATCTGCATTCGTGCCCTTATCTTTTCCTCGGAGGAGGTGTCGCGTAGCATAGCCCTTTTCAGACGGATTTCTTCCGGAGCATCGACGAACAGGATGTAATCGACATATTCGTTGAATCCGCTCTCGAAAAGGATGGCGCTTTCCAAAGCTACAACAGGCTTCTGCTGTCTACTTGTCCAGAGTTTGAAGTCCTCTAGAACAGCGGGGTGGATGATGGCATTGACCTTACTGGCATGTTCAGGGTCGGCAAAGAGGTAGTCGGCGAGGCGCTTCCGGATCAGTTCTTGTCCGTTGAAGACTTCGGGGCCTACCAACTGTACGAGCTTTTGGCGTATCTCCACGTCGGTTGCAGTTAGCCGCTTGGCTTCTGTATCGCAGTCATAGACAGGAATATCAAGCTTCCGACGCAAAAGGTCTGAGACATAACTCTTTCCGCTGCCGATACCGCCCGTAATACCTATTGAGTATTTGTTTTTTATCAATTTATGATGTTACTATTCTCTAATCCTTAACTTAATCCTTAATCCCTAATCCACTCCCTCTTCACGGGAGTGAGTGGGAATTCATTGTGGTACATCCACCTTTTCGATGAGGTAATCCACTTCCTGGGGCTCAATCCTGACGATTGTGATACCTTCCGGAACAGTTTTCAAGTGCAATTGGAGTTTGTTGCTTTCTTTGTTTTGCAACAGATCTTCGTAGGTTGTGGCAATTACAAAGTCCTCGGGTGAGATTTCTTTGCTACGATCCGATTTAATATTGAAGCGGACGGTTACCTCTGCTGGGAAAGTACGTAGCTTCTTGTCAGCAGGGAAATTCAGCCCTATAACTGGTACCTGAACGCCCTTTTCCACGTAATAGTCAATGTCCACTTTGAGACTGACCTGTTCGGGTTCATACTTCAGTTGTTTCTGCTTGCGCAACCCTATCTGATACTGATAGTGTCCGCCCTTTTTCTCCTCTTCCAGTTGGGATACATCGAGATAGACGGCATGCATGGTATCGAGGACAGACAGGGGAGCATAGATGCGTACAGAATCCGGTTCAATACTGATGCTCTTGATGTAGTTCCCTTGTGCAACCTTGATGTCGCCTTCCAACTTGACTGGTAAGGTGCGCGAACGGCCGTGATTGTACGAGAAACGAAGTGTGTCGGGACGGAAGGACTGTATCTTGGTTGAAACAGCGAAGTTCTTGCTGAGCATACGTTGCATATCGGCAGCAGGAATATACACCTCTGCGTCTTTCTTCCCCGTGTCGTACTTTGTGAAGTCTATCTCCACCTGATTCTGGCGAAAAAGAGAGGAGAAACTGTGACGAGCCAATTCGAGACCTCTGTCGCGCAAAACCACGCTGAGGGTTGAAGGGAGCGAATCGATGATGACCACATCACGAGGGACATTCTCGAGTTGAAGCTCAACCTGTACTTCCCGTTCAAGCGTCTCGTTGAGTGCCTGCAAAAGCCAAAAACCGAAAGAAACAGCAAGGAAGAAGCAGAAGATAAGCAGTTCATGACTTTTGGGTCCGAACAGCAGAACCTTCACCAGCCTGTAGATGCGTTTCCCTTTGACCATTTGGAGTTGTTAACTCGTTTACTTGTCAACTCGTTAACCTATATAGTTTTTTTATTGGACAACCTGTGGCGAAGCAAAGACGCTGCCGCGGTCCACCTTGATGCAGATGCCGTTGGCAATCTCCACTTTGAGTGTATTGTTTGCTTCGTCGATGTCTTTAACTACGCCGTAGATACCGCCAGCGGTGACAATCTGTTGTCCTCGTGTAATGCTGTTACGGAAGTTCTGAATTTCTTTCTGTTTCTTCTGTTGCGGGCGAATCATGAAGAACCACATGATGGCGAAGATGATGACCATCATTAGGAGGAACGACATTCCGCCTCCGCCTGCCGGCTGTGCTTGAAGTAATGTTAACATAATATGGACCCTCTCCCTAACCCTCTCCTTTTTGAGCGAGGGAACTGCTTCGCAGGGTCGTGGGCAGTTACGTTATTATTTCATTTATTCGTTCATGGTATCCTTCACCAACTTCCCCTCATCGATGAGTTTCTTGGCGATGGTGTCGAGGGTTGCGTTGATGTATTTCGCACTTTTCGGTGTGCTGTACATCTTGGCTATCTCGACGTATTCGTTGATGCTTACACTAAGCGGGATGTTCGGATAGGTGGTTATCTCGGCAAG
>JAGCNQ010000272.1 GCA_017645845.1 Bacteroidaceae bacterium | reverse complement strand
TTCGTTTCATTTAACAGCAATCTTTCTGCCCGTCTTACCGTCGATATAGATGCCACGGGCGGGCTTTCCGGGAAGTTTGCGGCCTTGGAGGTCGAATAATTGTGAATTAGGAATTGTGTATCGCGAATTATGAATTTCCTCGATGCTGTTCGGGTTTTCGCTGACGACGTTCTCGCCCATGTACTGCCCGATGAAGAGGATGGTGCCGGTGCTTCGCTCGCTGATGATGTAGAGGAAGGGGCGATTGGCATGGAACTCATAGAACTCAGGAACGAAAATGCCATCCGTTGTCCCGATGATGGTAATGGCAGCGGCTTCGGTACCCTCTTCGTCCATCTTGATTTTAGCCGCTTGACTCATCTGGCTGATGCATTGTTTTGTATTGTAGCAGCCTGGGATGTCAGCATCAGGGCCGAAGGCTGAGGGCATGCCCAGGGCACTCATCGTTTCAATGAGGTCCACGTTTGTGCTGATGTCCATACGTGGCAACTTCACATCGACTTCCCCGATATCCCACATGCATTGCAGCTTTTCTAACCATGTTTCTGCATTGAGCGAAGCAAGCACATCTTCTATACTCTTGTCTTCGCGGGGAAGCAGTACCGTCATGCTGTAGGAGCCAACGCCGTATGCAAGCATCAGAGCCTGATAGTAGTCGGTTTCCGCGTATGGAAAGAGGTTCCACGTGTGCATCATCGGCACGTCCTCCCGGCCGTTGAATGGCTCGTCCTTCGTCTCTTCCTTGTCAAACTTCATCCTCCATGTGCCTTTGAAATAGACAGCGTTCAGCAGATAGCTGGCGAAATCGGGGTTGAAGGTGTCTTCGCTTAGGATTTTGTCAATCATCCCCATCGTATGGTCGCTGCCCCACTGGTTGATGACGTCCATTGTCTCTCCGTCATGGAAGTCGCGTGTCTGTGTTTCGGCATCGTAGTAGGTATGGGCAATCTCCAGGAACTCGGGCAGAAAGTAGCGCGGCTGGTTCAGGAAGATAGCATTGGAGAGCATCACCTTCGTCTGTTCGTCGAGTGCGGGCAGTTCGGTGAGCATCTTGCGACAGAAGGCATTGATGCCGTCGGCTCCCGTGTCGCCGAAGCCCAGCGTCTGGCAGATTTCCTGGCGCGTCACTCCTGCTGCGCCGTTGTTCAGCATGCCCAGAGCATAGGTAACGCTCAGGGGCGATACAACTTGGCTGATGTCGCCGCGTGTCTTCCTGAAGAAGCGGAAGGAGAAGTCAACGCTACTCCTGACCAATGCCTGTTCTTCGGCAGTCAGTTGAATCCTTTTCGGCTGCTGATAGTCCTGAGCCTGTGCGGCAAATGCCAATGTTATCATGGCAAGTGCCAGAAGTGTTCTTTTCAGTTTCATAGTATTTTTTGTTTTAGTTAATTGTTATTGTTTGTTCTTTCTATCCTTTTGGGCGGTTGGTGAACCCATGCCTCCACAATCACCTGCACGTCTTCCATCGGGCGACCGGAGAGCAATTCGGAGCAGTCGGACCAATACATTGTACCGTCCTGCACCCAGATGCATCCGTCGGGTAACATAGGACCGTTGGTCACCCATGTCTCGAACCTGCGAGGGCCTGTCGCTGTCTCCTTTACGTATATATAAGGATCTCCACCTGGTCCATCGATTAAACTCCATACTTCCATCTCCGGTGTTACAGGAAACGCTACGGACATCCATTCCTCACAGAAACGTAGTTCACACCGTACCGTTTGGCAGATGCCGGCCTGCGCCTCGATGATGAACAAAACGTCGAATAAAGGTACATCACCTTCGTACTCAAATTCATAAAGCACAGGATAGATATCGACGAGCTTTAACTGCGCCTTGTAGAGCGACTGGCCGTTGGTCATGTCGCCCCACCAGCCTAATTCCCTGCAGGGGAGCGCAGGACTGTGGAAAACAATGCTATCGACTTCCTCGATGGCGTATGCCGGTTGCTGCCTGATGCGGAAGGAGTCAGCTTTCAGTTCCAACTGCGCCATGCAGTTCATTTCGTAGGCATCGGCCTGCCCTGCCCGGCAGATATAGAGCTGTTGCTGGGCCATAAGGTTCCCTCCAACGGAAAGGAACAGCAGCATGATAAATAGCAGTTTTTTCTTCATTTCGGCTGCAAAGTACGACAAAATATCCGAGAGCGCCAAATAAATCAGTACACAAATAGTACACAATCAGCACTGCCCCCTCTAAATCCCTCCCGAGGGGGACTTGCAGACTGGATAATTACCATGCGGATGGTAAGACCATTACCATACAGATGGTAACGTAATCACCACACTTTTGGTAAACACATCACCATACGTATGGTAAAGACCTTACCAAAAGCATGGTATGAGCTGGTAATACAAATGAATGATTCGGACGGTACCTAATCCTTTACATCATAGACAGTTTCATAGCGGTCAAACATCAATTCCTTCGTATAGCCATAACGAAGGAAAAGTTGTCTGATCCACTCCTGCTGCTTGGGCGTCAGCGGTTTCTCGCCATTGCGGTAACGGTAGTATGTGCCACCACGACCCAAGTAGTTTGCTATCCTCTTGCGCATTTCGGCATGGTCTCTCTCCTTCACATCCGCGAAGATGCCCTTGAAGCCCACCGCCACTTGAATCTTGCGAATCGGGTGGAAGTACGGACATTTCCCCTTCCGCAGTACCGCTGGCAACACACATTGACTCTTGGTAAGCGTTACCGACAAACACACTTGATAGCGCAGACATTCCTCCTTCCGGCTGCACTCCGAAAGGTAACACAATGTCCAGCCGTAGGGAAGTTTGCTGTAATTGAAATCCTTGTCCATCATATTCTCTTGGTTTCTTCTAGTCACAAAACAGCAGCGAAGAGACAATGTATAATTGACGTTTCTAGAATCCTCCGAGAGCGGAGTAGAGGTTGATGAGTGCCTGGATGCCTTCGAAGTGATTCTGAACTTCTGTGATCTGGGCTGTGAGGAGGTCTTCCTGGGCCTTGAGCACTTCGACGTAGGTGTTTGTCCCGTTCTTCATCAGTTCCGATGTGCCGAGATAGGCTTCGCGCAGGGAGTTGATGATAGACGTGAGGTAGGCGGCTTTCTGCTCTGTCTTGTGGCAGATGCATAGCTGCTGATAGACTTCGTTACCGGCATTGAGCAGGGTCTGTGCGAACTGCAGGCGGGCTTTCTCCTGCTCTATCTGGGCATTCTTGTAGCGTGCACGGAGCTTGCCCTGCATGAAAAGGGGTTGGACGAGCGAGGCTGCGGCCTGTGCCAGAAACTGGGCGGGATTGACTGTACCCTCGCCATTGCTCCACCCCAATGTGGCGGTGAGGGTGATATCAGGGTAGAAAGCCTGACGGGCCTGCTGGACATCATAGTAGGCCACCTCAATGCCACGTGCTGCCTGACGCACATCGGGCCGTACCTGCAACAGGCGAAGGGGAAGTCCGACATGAAGTTGGGACGGCATGACGAACCTGCCGAACGGTGCACGTTCTATGTGATGGGGGGACTCGGAGAGCAACAAGCAGAGGGTGGCTTCGGTGGTGTAGATTGTCTGCTGCACCTCGACGATGCCCGACTGCACACTGGCCAGCGAGGCTTCCATCTGATAAACGGCAGGGCTCATATACAGTCCGGCTTCGAAAAGCACACGCATCGCTTCGAGCGATTCCTCCCACACGACCTGGGTCTCCTGCAGAATCTGTAGCTCGCGATCGAGCATGACCAGATTGTAGTATGTGGCTGCGACGTTGGCTGCCAAGGAAGACTGTACCGCCTGGCGGTAGTCGTCGAGCTGCTGGCGGCGGGCTCTGGCCTGCCGTTTCCGGCTCGTCACCTGCCCGAAGACGTTAAGCTGCCACGAGGCAGTGAGGGGGATGATGTACGAGCGTGTGGCGATGCCGTTGAAGCGGCTCAGCATCCCCGAGGGCTCGAACGAGAAACTTGGCAGTCCGCTTAGCCGGGCCGATGCCAGGTCGTTCTGTGCCTGTTGGACGGTGAGCTGTGCCTGCTGCACGTCGGTATTGTTTTGCAGGGCACGCTCGATAAGCTGCTGCAGCAGAGGGTCGGTGAACAGCTGTCGCCATCCTATGGTTCCCAGGCTCACGGTGTCAGTGGGTAATGCGGCATCGCCCATGATGTCTGCCGGCACAGTCTGCTGTTCCTCGTAAGGCCGATAAAGCGAGCAACCGGACAGGAGTGCTGCACTTAATGACAAATAACAAATGACAAATAATAAATTCTTCATTCTTAACTCTTCACTCTTCACTTTCTTCAGGGGTTAGTTTCTCGTGTAGTTTCTGGAACACCATATAGAATGCGGGGGTGACAAACAGCAGGGCTATGGTGCCCACTGTCATGCCACCGATAACGGCAAGTGCTAACGAACGGTTACCCACTGCTCCTGCTCCACTGCCGATAGCCAAAGGTACCATGCCAAGAATCATGGTAAACACCGTCATCAGTATGGGACGCAGACGGTCTTGACAGGCTCCGATGGCAGCATCGCGGATGCTCATACCCTCACGGCGCTTCTGCACAGCAAATTCGGTTATGAGGATGGCGGTCTTTGCCACCAGACCTATCATCATGATGATACCCGTCTGCACATAGACATTGGCTCCGACGCCCATAACCTCCATAGGAATGATGAAGAGGTAGGCACCGAAAAGTGCAAAAGGAATGGACAGCATGATGGCTAATGGGATGAGTAGCGAGTCGTAGAGACAGGCCATAATCAGGTAAATGAGCAGCATGCAGATGGCATAGATGATCATTGTCTCGTTCGAGCCTGCATTCTCAGCCTCCTCGCGAGCCATTCCCGAATATTCGTAACCGAACGTCTCTGGGAACACCTCTTGCTTCACCTCATCAACGGCTTTGCGCACATCGTCGCTTGTATATCCTGGTGCTGGATAGGTGCTGACAGGATAGGATGGGAAGAGGTTGAAGTGTAAATCCATAGCCGAACCTGTGTCAAGCTTCATTGAGACAAATTGTGTCACAGGAACCATGTGGTCTCCGACAGGCACGAAAATGCTGTTCAGGGTATTCTCTGACATGCGGTACTCTTTGCCAGCCTGAACCATCACGCGATATACATTATTATATTGTACGTATGAGCCAATATAATCTCCAGCCAGGAAAGTGCCGATGGTGTGCAATACCGTCTTGGGGGATATTCCCATACGTTTGCATGCCGTTTCGTCAACATCAAGCCTGTACTTAGGGAAGTCTGTGGAATAGGTAGAGGAGGCGAATTCCGTCTCTGGCCGTTGGGCAAGCTTCTCTACGAACTGCTCACCCATGGCAACGAAGTCCTTTTTATTGGCACTGCGAGAAAGGTCTTGCAGACTGAAACTGATGTCCGAGCCATTGCCATAGCCGGGTATCTGTGGCATCTGGAATGCTGTGACATCGGCTTGCGGCAGGTTGGTAGTGGCCCAGTCGCTGATTTCCTTCTGTATGTCAGCTATGCTGAAGAAGGCTCGCTCGTCCCAATTCTTGAG
>JAGCNQ010000271.1 GCA_017645845.1 Bacteroidaceae bacterium | reverse complement strand
TAACAATACACAGGTGCCCCCATCCTTCAGGTATGTAAGCTAGACCTTCTATCAGTTCATCCACTGCTTCGCCCTTGATTTGGTTGTTGAAGCAATCAATCTCCCACAACTTCGGACAATCCGATACGATTATCCTCTCCAGACTATTCTGAAAACATTTCAGACTTTCCAGTTTCACCAAGTTCTTCAATTCAAGTTTTGTCAGCTTGTTATTGCTGCATATCAACCGTTTCAACTCTTTGTTCTTCGACACATCCAGCTCAGTCAGTTGGTTGTCCTTGCAATACAGATTCTCCAGTGCGGTATTCTTGGTTACATCAATTGCCTTCAGCTGGTTCCCCTGGCAACTCAGAGTCAAGAGCCTTGTATTATTCGAAATGTCAATCTTAGTGAGAGGATTATCAGCACAAACAAGCGTAGTCAGTGCAATATTCTGTGAAACATCGAGCAATGTCAACAGATTCCTTTCACATTCTAATTCTGTTAGCTCTGTACATTTCGAGATGTCGAGTTCTGTAAGTGAGTTCCCACCGCAATACAATGTTTCCAGCTTGGTATTATTTGACACGTCGAGCATTGTTAGTTTGTTTTCATAGCAGTTCAGGTATTTCAGTGAGGTGAAAAACTCAATTCCTGTTAGAATCTGAATACCCTTATACATCATATCGATACTTGTAATGCCTGCAATCTCCTCTTCTGTCAGTACTCCATCCTGCCCATAGGACTGACTGAGCACCCAGTTACGGAAGTTCTCGTCGGGGAAAGTGTTTTCATTAATCACCACGTCAGCCCAAGCCGCTGTTGCCGCAATCAATGCAAGAAGCAAAAAAAGTTGTCTTACGTTATACATAATATCATAAGATTAAATATGTATATAATACGTGTTTCTATTCTATTCTTCCATGATTTTGTTGCAAAGTCACTCCTATCGGCGTAGCGAAGAGGGTCGGGAAGTCACTTCACTATTCTCTTCTTCCCATCCTCAATATAGATACCACGTGCAGGTTTACCAGAGATTTGGCCGCCCTGAACGTCGTAGACGGCATCTCCATTTTGAATGTTGAATTTTGAATTTTGAATTAATCCTATCCCGTCCTCAATGTCTTTCTCTGTGATGGTGAACTGCGGCCCTTCGGTGAAGACAGAGCCAGTGTAGGCTGCATCGATTGTCTGGACACCCCAGGAGTAAGTGCCCGGCTTTGTGGGATGGAATGTCCACTCGGTCCGGCAACCGACGCGTCCGAGACGGTTCACTTTGCGGAGTCCGTCTTTCGTGTCGCCGATGATAGATGGCGTACTGTTCACAAGGTTGCCTTCTTCATCCTTGATAAAGATTTCGTAGGTAAAGCCCGCGTGTGCTGTCTCTGCTGCCTGCCAGGAGAATATCACCTTGCCGTCCTGCTTTGTGACGGCAGGAGCAAGCGGAGCATCAGGGCGCGAAGGGATGGGGTAGAGGTTGCAGCACAGGATGGCATTGCGGCCTTGCTGCTCGGTGGTCAGATAATTCTTGTCCTTTGAAAGCCCGTTGAGCAGGAAGTCTTTGCGCCCGTCGCCGTTGTAGTCAGGGAAGATGATGCAGGCTCCTGTCGCTCCGGGAATGTTGACATCGCGCTTGAGGCGTCCTTTACCGTCGTTGAGATAAAGCATTCCGCTATAGACATTCTGTTTTGTGCCGCCAAGCAGGATGTCGTAAGTGCCGTCTCCGTCCCAGTCTATGACACCTGCGGAGTTATTTGCCGCAGAAGAAAGCGTGTAAAGGTCTGTCTGGAACTCGCAGCTGATGGCGTTGAAACTTGGTACGGATGTCTTTTGGTTAAGATAGATGCGCTGTCGGGTAGATGATTCGCCCGAGGAAGCTTCGCCCAATCCGGCAAGCATGATGTCGAGCCAACCGTCGTCGTTGAAATCTGCAACCTGTAAAGCTCCGTTTGACTTGCGCTTGATGTCGGTATCTTTCTCCCCAAGCCCCAGACGGATAAAGTTCCCGTGTTGCTCGGGGTTGTTAAGATAAACATCGGTGAAACGCAGTTGTTCTTCCTTTCCATCCACGAGGGCAGAGATAGCAAAGTCTTGGAAACCGTCGTTGTTAAAGTCGGCTGGCTGTATGATTGCCTCGCGAAGAAGGAAGTCTTGTTCGAAGGGTTCGACTATGAAACTCAGTACTTCGGCCTCAGTAGTTTGGTTGTGCAGGATGACATTGTAGTTCGTCTCGCCCTGATGCCCTACGAGGATGATATCAAGCCGTCCGTCGTTGTCGATGTCAATAATCTCGGCATTGCAGGCCCCCCTCAAATCATTTTGAATTTTAAATTTTGAATCTTGAATTAACTCCACCCTTGCCTCTTCGAATGTGCCGTTGCCTTTGCCGAGAAAGATTCCCTCGTGTCCGTAGTCACCGGTATAAGCTTCCTCTGTAACGTCATAACCTGTCTGTTCGAAGGCAATGATGTCCATGTTCCCGTCGTTATTGATATCGCATGGAACGAGGGAAGGTGAGTCAGCTACCTGAAAGGGGGGATCAGTCGAGACCTTCGTCCATCTATGGGTAGTAGAGTTAAAGGTTGCAAGGTAGGACATGCGCTTGCTTGTGAATTCATCTGTGGCGGAGTTCTGAACTTTATTGCCGGAGCCACCGGTCACGATGTCCTGGTTTCCGTCATTGTTCAGATCTACGGTGACCGCTCCGCCGCGCTCAAAACCCCAAGACGGTGTGATGAGTTCGGGACTATAGGGGGCTGAGGTGGAGAGCGTGGGACGAATTACGGGGTCGTTCAGCATTACGAGGTTGTTGCTTCGGAACTGCATAGTGCCGATGTACATCAGTCGGTCGTGAACTGCCTCGGTGCTGTTGTGTGCATGGAAGACGATGCGCAGGATACCCTCCTTGTCATAAAAAAGCGAGTGGTGTCCCGTGCCTACGAGGTCGTCCCAGCGGCGAAGAATAGGATTGTTGGGGGATTTTGTCCATTTCCCTGTGGCGATGTTGTTCGTATAGGCATAGCCTACGGCATAGTCCTGACTGCGGTAGTCATTACCCGAATAGGTGAGGTAGTAGCGTCGGCCTGACTTAATAACATTCGGTCCCTCGTTGACAAGTCCCATTTTTTTCTCCCAATCTTGGGAAGCGGCAAAGCATTTGCGCAGGGTACCTTTTACGGGTGTAATGAAATCCTCGCTGAGTTTTGCCTGCCAGATACAATTGCCCTCTGTGAAGCGGACAAAGAAAACATAGGCAGTGCTGTCCTCGTCGATGAAAACATGCGAGTCGATACATTTCTCATCCCCGATGAGGCTCTCCATCTGATAGGAACCGACTTGAACGAAAGGTCCTTTGGGAGAGTTGGCTGTGGCAGCAAAGAGGTGCTCGTTGGCGGAGTAGTACATGATGTACTTACCCTTGATGTGATAGACTTCGGGCGCCCAGAACCATTGTGTCTCGGTGGTATTATCTTTGTTGAGAGCCTGTCCTTCGTCCTTCCATATCCGAAGGTCATTGCTCGAATAGCATCGTATGCCACTGGCATCGTGTGTCCCGTAAGCATAGTAGGTGTCACCATCAAGCAGGATGTACGGGTCGGCCAAGGGAACTTGGCTCTTTCCGCCTTCAGCTCTTAGGGAGATAGGGAGCATGAGGAGCATCCCTATGATGAATGTCTTTCCGTTCATATCTTAAATCTTTTTACCTTATGAATAATTTAAAGAAGATAGAAGGAGATAGCTTTTCTCTATCTTCCTCTATCTTCTTTTTCTCCTTTTATCTTCAATTAATTCTCAAACGGTGTCTTCCACCCTGCGGCCTTTGCCATCTTCTTGCAGATTTCCGTGTTGTCGAAACGCCCGTGGAACTGTTCTGCTCCTACGCCAATGGCGAAGGCAGGAACATAGCCGTTGCTGTGACCACCGCTTTGCCAGCCAATCATGGCAGCCTCGGAGATGACGTGCTTCACGGTGCTGCAAAGACGTCCGGCATCGGCCTTGCCTTCCTTGAACTCGTTGAAGGAACTTTCCAAACGCTTTGTCTGGTCTTCGTCCAGTTTTACGCCGTCCCAGAAACCGAAGTTTTCTGTCAGGAACTTCTTTGCTTCATCCCAAGTGAACTTGTCGCCCAGTTTCTCTTTCTTGGCTTTGAGTTCACGGTCCAGCTTCACCATGCTCATGCGCTGGTAGGAAACAGCCTTGAGGTTCAACTCATAGGCACCACGACCGAGGACGAGGCCGCCCGTCTCGTGGTCGGCACTAACAACGATAAGTGTCTCATCGGGATGCTGCTGGTAGAACTCGTAAGCTATCTTGATGGCATTGTCCATATCAATGAGTTCGCTGATAAAGGTCGGGTCGTTGGCATGGCAAGCCCAGTCAATCTTACCACCTTCCACCATGAAGAAGAAACCGTCCCTCAGACCTTGCTTCTTCATAAGGAAGTTAATGCCTGCGCGTGTGATGTCCTGCAGGGTGAGGTCATCCTTTGTGCGGTCCAGAGCGTAGGGGATACAGCTGTTGTCTATCTTGCTGGCCTCTTCTGTCTGGAAGAGAATCATCTTGTCGGCCTTCTTGGCCTTTTTCTGATAGTCCTTGTATCCGCGTGCAATGGTGTAACCGCCAGTTGTGGCCTGTGCATAGAGGTCAGGACCACCGTCAGGGTTGTTGGGTTTCACGAAGTCACTTGCAGCGAAGAAATCGAAGCCGGAGCCAGGAAGCTGTGAACCGATTTCGTAGGCCATGCTGCGCTTGGGAACGTGAGAATAAAAAGCAGCGGGTGTGGCATGGTCGATGCTCACACTGGTGCTGACACCAACTGCGGCGCCTGCATCCTTTGCCCAGTGGGCGATGCAGGTTACGGGGGTCGTCAGGTCCTTCAGCACACCAAGTGCACCGTTCTTGGTCTTGTTACCAGATGCTAATGCTGTACCTCCAGCTGCAGAGTCGGTCACACCGTTAGTGGCACTCTGTGTATTGATGAGGCCAAAGTAGGGGAAGCTGGGGAAGCAGAGTTCCTGAATCCCAATACGGCCCTCCAGGGCACCCAGATAAGTCTCAGCGGCATTGACCTGGTTAACGCCCATACCGTCACCGATAAAGTAAAATACATACTTGGCCCTACCTTCGGCAAGAGCAACGAGAGCAACCAGCAGGATGCTCAACGTGGAAAGGAAACGTTTTGTCATATTAGTATTATTTAGTTATTTTAGGATTTTCTTTCCATCCACGATGTAAACGCCCTTGGGCAATTGACCATTGACTATTGACCATTGACCATCTGCAACTTTTCGGCCACTAATGTCGTAAACATCATTATAAATTGTGAATTGCGGATTCTGAATAGTATGAATAGCTGTCCCTCCGTTCTTCAAGGCTTGTTCAGCTTCCTCAATAGCTTGGCGTAGCGATTTGCAGTCTTCTGCCGAAACGTTATTTGCTCCAATGAGGGGACGTATTGTCTGCAGTTCTGTTAGCAGGGCGTCAAAGGCTTCTTTAACTCCCTCCTTCTGGTAATAGGGTGACTCGTTCTCATCGATGATGACATTGTGTATCTGAAACTCACTCATGGCGAAAATGTGACTGTCAGCACGTTTTCCGAGGGTTTGCATGACCTGGAAACGGAGGAAGCGTGATGACCCATCGGTAAAGATGACCGGTGAGGTGTAGCTGTCACTGATAGCGGTAGGCAGGTTTTCTGTGATATGTGCCACAGGAAGCAAGTTACGCGTGTTGGATGAAGCCGACACAGTAATGTCTGAAGGAATGTCAGACAAACCATAGTCGGGATTCTGAGAAGGAGTGAAACTGAAGGCAAAAGCCGGAACGTCGCTGGTGATACGCGCCTGGATATAGGACATTTCTTCCGGCCACGTGATGCCGCTGTACCATGTCTCGTAGTAGGTATTAGTCTTGCCGTCAATCAGCTTTGCCAGGCTGTGTTCAGTTTGTTCTGAGTTGTTGGCATTGGAGGTGAGATACTGACTGGTGCGGATGAGCTTTGTGTCCAAATTGGGATAGGCAACAAATGCTTTTCCATAGGTTTCCAGACCTTGTTGGAAGAGAACTTCTGCACTGTTCTCGTGAAGAATCTGTTCGGCATCGGTCGCGATTTCGTGTGCAACATCCTCCGAAGGTTTCAGGTACTGATTGGTGCGTAACTGGAAGATGGCGCCTGTACCTGACGAGGCCAGCAGAACTACAGGCACTTCGGCCTCGGCTTTGATATTGAGTTTCTTACTTTGGATACCGATAATAAAGCCGTCGCCACTTTTGCTAAGACTGATGGGCATCGGTGTGTCGGAGAGCTGGACTGTAGTGCCGTCAGTGTTGAGATATTTCTTGGCTCCAAGATTATACAGATAGTATTCGTTGTACTTCTGAGAGCGCAGAATCATCCAATTGCAATATGGGTTGGTGACGGAGCACGGCTGGCGATAGGCATCAAGAGCTTTTTCGGAATTGGAACCGGCAATGGAAAGTGCGTTGTCGGTAGTTGCGATGAGATCACCGAGTCCTGAGTAATTATGGAGCTGATATACAGCCAGCGGTGTGAAACTTTCTGCTTTGGCAACGACACCGTAGGTTAGCGGATGTGCAGTTTGGCCAAGTTCATCGATAGCCTGGCGCAGAGCATCGATATCGGTGCATGTACCGTCGGCATAAACGGCCAGAAGCGGCTCAATGTCGGTAGGAGCATAACCGCCCCAGCGGTCAGCTTCTTCAATAATCTGCTGCGTGAGTGCTAACAGGTCATTGAGTCGGTACTCATACTTGAAATATAGTTCGTTGATGACAAGGTTCGACCCATAGCCCGAAGTGAAGCGTAGGCGGAAATATTTGCCAGTGACGGGTTCCGGCAGGAGGATAGTGGGGTACTCTGTGTCCTCAATCGTGAGGCGCGAGGAAGCAGTTGTCCAATGGCTCCCGTCATCGGATACGTAGAGCGCCAGCTGTTTGGCCCGATATGTACTTTCTCTGCTCTGGTAGAGTTCCAGAGAGCTGACAGTGACGGGCTCTGGGGCCTCGAATGTGAAAGTGTGGGGATAATTCACAGTACCATTCTTCCATTTATTATGGTAGTATGTACTCTTGATTCCGTCAAGCATCATGGCGGCACGTCCGTTGTCGCCTTCACCAATGGTTTCTTCATCGCTGAAGCTGATAAGTTTCCATGTGGCAGGGTCTGAGACTGTGCGGGTGGCTTCGATACGCGATTGCATGGTCTTTGCCTGGTAGTGGATGATGCCTTCATCTACACGATGCTCCAGACGGGCGATGTTGATGGTATCTACCCAAGGCATCTCGCCCATTACGGGAGCTTCGCAGGTGCTGGCACTGTCGCGCTTGCCCATATAGCCACCAGTTTCCAGATAGAAGGTCTTGTCGTAAAGCTGGGTGACACCATGACCGAAGTCGTAGCGTGAGTTGCGTTGGCCGTTGTTCTGAGTATTACCAAAACCGGCATGATTCAGGGCATACCATTGACCTGTAGCAGCAGAACGCATGGCTCCGTTGCGGAAGTAGCAGCGACGCATCAGGTTACCGCCTTTATCGCCAAAGTTTTCCAGGAAGCTGTAAATACCTGAAGTAAGGCGATTGGCTGCTGCCATACGCAGGGTACCCATATAGTGCCAGTCTGTTTCTTCTGCTTGCTTGAACCATACCGATTGCAAGGTACTTTCGTATTCGGAGACGGTACCGTCTTCGTTGGTAACACTAATGATATCGGGGCGCACGTTATAGAGGAACTGCACCCAGTGGTCAAATTCCCAAAAGTCATCTCGGTTGTAGCGGATGCTTGAGCCCGTGCCCTCACCTCCGAAGCGTGTGGCATAGGCCTCGGGACCTAAATCGACAGCAGCAGCACGCATGACGTCGGGCAAGTTTTTGTCCTTGTCCACGTCGCCATTGTCCCATACAGAGAAGAGCACTGTGTGGCCATAGCTGCCGTCTGCGCGATTAGGCATTTGTATGCCCGAATACATGCCGTCGGTGCCGATTGCCATCTGGTAGGTGGCAGGTTGCTTGTAGGCACTGGGATACATTACCTCCAGGTAAGTCCAGTTGTAGCTTTGTCCAGAAGGTGCTCCAGGAACTTGCGTGCTCCACCAGAGGTGTACGCTGGGAGCCATGAATATATCGGAATCGGTGATACTGAGCTTCGATGTGCGCTGGAAGAGGAGCAGATTGAGGCGGTCGAGGGTATTTGTGCCATTGGGACAGGTCAACTCGAAGCGGTACCAGCCATCGTAGGGCATCTCCGTGTCGGGCATTATCTCCAGGCGTTGTTCTGCTGTTGTGATTTTGGTGCTTGTGGCTTTGCTGTCAAGGACAACGGTGCCGGTTGCGGGATGAACGATGCGAACGCCAAAGGTAACTTTCGTGTCGCTCTTGGCTCTGAACAGAGCATCGGCGCGGACGTGTCCCGTCGGGAAGTGGATACCATAGACGAGAACGGTGCCTTCGTTGTAGTTCCAGTTAATGTAAGATTTCGAACGTTGACTGCCTGTAGCTTCTCCGTTGAGCTCGCGATAGTGTTTTGCAGGCCAGATAGTGTCTGTTTTCTCCTGCCAGTCGGTGGCATAGGTTGGCATGATGAAGGCAAAAGCCCATAATGCTAAAACAAATCCTTGTTTCATGGTTGTGTTTTTATTGAAGGTCTAATAATATTATATATTATATAATGTGTATTTGTGCGTTATTGTCGGGCGAAGTTACTATTTTTTTTATTTATTTCAAAGGAATTGGCAGAATATTTTAGCAAGGGAGCCGAAAAACAAAGAAGGCAGCTCCAAGATGGAACCGCCTTCTTATTAGTTAGAGAGTGTTATTATTCATCAGTCCAGATGTCCCAGGCATCTTCCTTGGTCAATGCCTGACTGCCATCTACTTTAGGATCACTAATAATTGGCAGGCTCTCTGCCAGCATTTGTGCTGCCTGAGCCTCTTCTACTTTAATGAATGGTTTAATATACTGCATATAGAACCAAATTAAGAATTAGGAAATAAGAGTTTCTCCCTTGTTCCCCTCTCCTGTGGGGAGAGGGGTTAGGAGAGAGGCTATTACTTCAATATCTTCTTGCCGTTCACGATGTTGATGCCCTTCTGCATCTTGTTCAGGCGCTGACCTGCAACGTTGTAGATGAGGCCGTTCTCCTCAACATTCTTTTCAACATTAGCAATGCCAGTTGCATCGTCGAAGTTGAACCTGAAGCCCTTGATATCGGAAGAACCATCATACTCGAGGTATGCCTTGCCAGCAGCGATGGTGCCAGTCTCAGCCAGATAGAAGCCAATGACTTCGCCTTCGGGCTTAGCAAGAATGTACTTGCCAGCAGCCTCGATGGGCTCAAGTGTACCCTTCAGAACGTTGTTCTCAATAACGTCTTCCTTGACGAGAGCTTCGCTACCGTCAACTTCGTCATCATAAACATCCAGAGCACCCTCAGGCTTTACTTTAATCTTATCGATGGCAAACTCATAAACAGCGGGCTCGCCCTTCAGGACAACAGCGGTGTATGCAGGAATTGTGTTCTCAACCTCAATCAGATCAAGCCATGTGTTGTTGATTACACCAGTGTAAGCAGCTACGCCAGATGCCTGTGGTTCAGGTGCGCCATAAGCGCCAAGCATTGCAACTTCATCAGCGGTCAGAGCTATATCCCAGAAGCGGATTTCGTCTGCCTGAACCAGGTTCTCCTCGCCAGAGCCACTGCCAGTGAGATTGTCGGCAAAGAAATAAGCTACGTCAGCCAGTGTCCAACGATCGTTTGCGGCAGCGGCAGCGGTAGCTTTTTCACCGTCAACGTAAACGGTGGGAAGAGAGTTCTCGCAGGAAACTACTATGCGGTACCAGTTATCCAGCTCAATGCTGCCGCCATAACCCATGTTAGCGAGGGCAATTCCAACCTTTCTACCATTTGTTTTATGATTGTAAATAAATAAACTGCCGTCATCGGTATTATTGACATTGTTCAAGTAGAGGGCAGTGTATTTGCCATTGTCCTCGTTGACAACCTTAACATCCATCATGAATGTATAAGTGTCAAGCTCTGTAGCTCCGGTGGCCATTGCCAGATTGTCGCCTACAGGAACGGTTGCAACACCACTGGCAACTGTTACACCAGAGGTGGCTGTCAGAGTACCGGTTGTGCCATCGTCGAATGTCCAAGCACCCTTAGCAGCAGGAACAGAGAGGGACTTACCAATCTCTACGGGGAAGGGCAGGTAAGCGGTAGCATAGCCAGCCTCGCCAACAGTGAGATTGATGCTGGTAGCATCTTCTACTGCCCACTGAGAGGCTGCGGCAGAAGCTTCCCAACCTACGATAGAACCGCCACCTGCGCAGTGCAGTGCAGAGTATTGTTCTTCAGTATTAGCCTGGAATGCTGCATAGCCGCCAGAAGGAATGACGACAGTGTAAGTACCTGCGTCTACGCTGGCTGTAACTTGTGCGCTCTGTGCAACAGTAGCAGGAGCATACTTGCCCATCAGACTGATCTGATAGGTAGCGTCGCCAGTCTTAATCAACGTCACATACTGCTTAAGTTGATCTGCAGCCTTGTAGTTGCCATACATGTTGGCATCGCTGGGATCAATTCCCATGAATGTGCCATAGTTCTTGTTCTTCAGGAAGTAAACGCCTGTTGCGGGCAGTACATAGTTCGCGGGGTTGCTTAAGAATTCGGCAGTCATCTTCTCCTTCATGCTCTGGTATGCCTCGGGAGAGCAGTCCTCCTTATAAGCGGGCTCGTAGCCGACTTCAGCCTTTGCCTCGTCATTGAGTACAAAGTACTTACCTTCAAAGTAAGGAGCAATTTCTTCAGTTACGACTTCTGCAAAGCTGGGAACATCGTATACGGTGAAGGCTGCGCCTGCGTCGCCAACGTTATTGGCGCTGTTCCAGAACTTCATTGGTTGGCCTTCGCCACCATACTGGTTGGGGTAGAGGTTTGTGCCGGGAACATTCAGGCAGAATGAGCCTGCAGGAACACTTGTGTTAGTGCTGGCAACAATCTTCCAACCATGATTGCCTTCTCCGTCAGCCATTACGGTAGGAATACCAGCATCCTTTTGGTTATCATCTGTCCAACCGAAGCTCTTGCCTTCGCCTTCAGCCTTGTTGAGAATCTTGATGCCTTCGTAGCCGTTGCCTGTGAATGCCCACTGGTAGGAATCCTTAACCTGTTCTCCCTTCGGGGCGTTATTCTGAGTTACGTATGCGCCGTCATCGCTCTTTTCAGCACTTGTAACATAGTATGTGCCACGCATTGTCATGTTGTACCAGCGTGCGCTTGCAAAGTCAGCAGAAAGTTCGAACGGACCATTCCATGTAGCGGTGAACACTGCCTCGGTTCCTCCAGCTGTTTCAACGGTTACATTCACTTCATCATAGGTGTAGAATGTACGATGATACTTCTCGGGCAGGGTGGTAACTACATCACCCTGATTTGCGGGTTCGGGATCGGAAGTGAAGATGGTGTTGCCAAAGGCATCCTTCACTACATATATTACAGAATATGTGGGATGGAACTGAGCATCCAAAGCGGCTATTGCTGCTGTGGGATCAAAGTCAGCATCAACCACCATGTAGTATTGGTTACCTGGGTCGGGGGTACTATAAGCGTTGATGACATAACCATAGGGGTCATTGCCATTGGTGTTAAGCCAGGAATCAGCCTTGTTGAAGTGATACAGGAAATAAGGAACAGCCTTAGGATCCATTACAATTGCATCTTCTTCTTTATTGGTGGGCTTGTCTGCCAGTGCACCATTGTTCTGTACGAACTTGGCGTCAGCTACGCTGTAGAGATAGTAGTTGCCTTCATAGCTGATGATAGCGAACTGACCGGCAGCTGCCTCTGTGAGGCTGCTGTGTGCTGTAGAAGCGAGATAGCCGTCCTTTGTGAGGAGTTTTCCGCGGTCGCAAGTGATGAAGTAAGCCTTAGTGTTAGACAGGTCTTCCAACTTGCCAACGAAGCCGGGCTTGAGGGTACGGATAATCTTAATCGTGCAGTCTGTGGAGCCGACAGTTGTTGCGCTTATGGTATAGTCATAGAACTTTGTGTTTGATATGAGGGAAACGGGAGGATTGACGTCGCTGCCTGGTTCCTGAACAACCGTTTGAGAGGCAACCAATGTTGTTCCGTCAGCCTCATAAAGTTCATAAGTGACATTAACTGTAGATATGGCAGCTCTCAAGGCTGTATCATACATGTTAATTTTTTGAATATCTGTCGTTGTAAGGTTTTGCCAGGGAGTTGCTGTATATTGGTTGTAAGCAGTAGCAACCTGAGCAGCTACGTCTATACCTGGGAACAGATAGAACTCAGAGAAGGTGAAGAATACATGGCCGGGGTCGGTATTGCCATTTTGAGCGCCATTGTTAGTTGCTGTTACGGTAAAACGTACATACTTATAGGCAGCACCGAGGTCAATCACTCCTGACATATAGTCAATTACGGATTCTTCTGTGGGGAATCCTTCATTCAGGGTCGTGATTTCATTGAAGGTTGTTCCATCGTTGCTGGCAGAAACAATAATCGTGGTAGGACGGTTGTTGTTGTTCTGCTGACGCTTTTTGAAGTAGAACTCAAACGTCTGCGTAGCTTCAGCCAACTCAGCTTGCAGATAATGGTCTTCTTCTACGGCACCGGCAGCACTCCATGCAGAATGGAAATATGTGGAGTATTCGCCATCCAACAGTGCATCGTACGAACCTTCTGATGTCTCTTTCGCATTGCTGTAGTACTTGCCCGGATCTTTTACGAGGCCTGCAGCACTCTGCATGAAGAAGGGCCATGACTGAAGGGTGAGTAGTGCTGCTACCTGCTGTGTAGCAACTGCATCTTCTTCCAACTCAAAGCAGTAGTTGGCTTCCCATTGATACTGTGCAACGGGGTCTGGGTCACCAATGGCAACTGTCCAGTATGAACTGGCAACATGGCTCCATCCACCAGTATCCTCAACATTACCGGCACGAACGGCATACTTGCCGTCTTTCAGGAAGAACACCTGAGCTTCCCAGGAAGCGTCACCACGGGTGCTGGTATTGATGTAGCCGCAAGTCAGGGCATTATCACCAGTTCCAGGAGGATTGCTGAAGAACGTACCGTTGTTGTTCAGCTTGAAGCCGAAACCGTACTTTGAACCAGCAGTCTTCTGGAAGAGGAACTTCGCAGCGTCAGACTTGCTGTCAGTCAGTCTGCCGTCTCCCTTCAGATAGTAGTAGGTGCCGCTCACGTCGCTCTTGACGTAATAGACACCATTGTCCTGAATCGCAGCAAGCGCTGCTTCGTACTCTGCGTCGGTCTGTGCATAAGCACCGGTCCACGCCATCATTGTTGCTGTCATGAGCAACAACAGAGATAAGATTTTTCTCATGATGATTTTGTTTAAGTTAATAATTAAGTTAATTGATAATTTTCTTTGTTTTTATACTTTTGGGAGTACAAATATATACATTATTTATTAATCGGCAAGCATAAACCGGAAAAAAAATACTTTATTTGGATGAGAACAATGTCTTTTCTTTTACTTGAACCCTCCTATCATTATCTTTTTAGTGCTAAAACTGCCATCCTCATGTATTTCTTTGCGGATAATGACAGACCCTTCCAAACCTCCCCATGATGGGAGGCTTTTTGTTCTCCCCATTACGGGGGAGTTAG
>JAGCNQ010000270.1 GCA_017645845.1 Bacteroidaceae bacterium | reverse complement strand
GTTCCGTGCCGTGACAATAGTAAAGGATTTCAGTCGGGCCTCGTCATCATCCAACCTCTCCACGTTCTCCCACATCCTGAGCAAGGTCTCTTGCGCCACATCCTCCGCCTCTTCCTGCTGAACGAAAGCCGAAGCAGCACTAACGGCTAGCTGTCGCAGTTCTGTTGCCAAGGATATGAAACAAGGTCGATTCATCTTTTTGCTTTTACACTACTAATACACCAAAACCCATGAAATGCTACGCAAAATTACAAAAAAATGTAGTTAAGCGCAGGTTTTTTGTTACTTCCGGTCATTTACGTTACACATTGTGCGACCAAAACAACACTATCTATACTTACAGAGAAGAAGATTCCACTGTATAGTTGAGGTAGGTGCACGTTCCTTCATGCAAAAGGTGTATGCTTAATGAGAAGAACGAGCGTACTGAGTAAGAGAAAAGAGCAGGGTCAGTAGGGGAAAAGAACCTGCTGAATAGGGAGAAAGAGCGGGGTGTTTAGGGAGAGTCACCGCGGTCTGTGGATTTTCAGCGGACGGCGAAAATATTTTCAGCGGCCGCTGAAAATATCCGCAGCGCCCGCCGAAAAGAATTGCAGCGCCCGCTAAAAACCTGTTTTTATATAGGCAGTATGACGAAGTGGCGGAATGTTAAGTGTTTTTGCGTAAAATATCTTAAAAACCTGCTCCCACATCATCGCGACGCAGGAGCAGGCTGGCACCTTTTTTATTAACTCAAAAAACGGTACTAAAACAAACATGAATGTTATTTCCTGTTTCTCTTCGGTTCCATGCCTTCGAAGTATGTCTTCTTGCCATTGATGAAGGACTTGAGTTTGAGGAACTCGAGGGGAATCCATTCTACGCCTCTAGTCTCAAGGACAAGGAAGTGATACCCGCCGTCGGCATGTTGGACTTGGATGGAGTTGCCTGCCGGTGTGTTGGGGGCAAATGTGCGTAGCAATTCGGGAGTAAAGCCATCGAAGGAGATGCCATAGTTGTATTGATAGTAACACCCCTGCAGTTGGTCCGTGAACTTCTGTGCCAAGCTGTCTGTCTTGGCGAGCAGCCTGTCGGCAAGCGGCTTGTTTGCTTCGGGCACGGAATATATCGTGGCCTCTGTCAGACCTGCGTTATTGTGGTCGCTTAAGAAGCCCATACCAATCCAATCTCTGCTTTCCTCTTCCCAAATTGAGTCGGAGTAAGCCATATCATGCTGCCATAAAGCATCCCGATGACCAATGCCGTGCTCGTCCATGAGACGTGCGATGTCTTCTTTCAGGCTATGCCAGGAATACAAGTCGGATGTGGCTCCGAGGTTGACGCGAGGCAAAGAGACGGTATAGCTGAGACGTCCCTCGAAGGTTCCTTCCTGCTTGGCTGATTCGAGGACGAAGTCGAGGAACTCGTCGGAATTGTAGTAAGTGTGGTTGTCCTCCTGCAGCTTATAGACCCTTGTGGTGTCGTGGCTGAGGTTCAGGGCGTAGTAGATGGTGTCCTTTCCGCTTTTATGGTTATCGTAGAGCGACTTGTCCTGAGCCTCTTTCGCCAGTTTGTCGAGGGTGCGACGGATGGCTTTCACCTGCTTCTCGAAGCTCGTCTTCTCTGCCCGAAGCAAGCTGTCCAGGACACGCGGCTCTTCCTTTCGCCGTCTGGAATACCACAAATCGGGTCTGAACCAAAGCCGGACGGAATAGTTCAGCTGCGGAGGATTGCCCCATTGCCCCATTCCGCCAGTCTTCTGAACCATTGGCGCTCTGCCGAGCTTCGTGAGCTCTTCGAAGAGTTCGCTCATTTTGGGGTTTACTGAGGCGTGGTTCACCTTCACTTGAGCCAAGGATGCAGCGCTCATGAGTGCTGCTATCATGATTGAGATTACCTTTTTCATTGTCTTGTTTATTTAGTTTGGGGTGTTTAATTATTGCGGCCTGTAAGGCCAGCAAGCAGGCAGCCCAGGGCAGCGCCCTGGGTATTTGTGGATTTCACCTCCCTTCGCCCCGAAGCGGGCAAAAGCTTTTGCCCTTGCAGGGCGCATTTTTGCGATGACCTTTCTCCCCAGGGCGATGCCCTGGGCTGAGTGCTGATGGCCTTTCAGGCCGCGTGCTTGATGGCATTTCATTACTTGTGAAGTTGAGTCATTTCATTAGTCTTGTTGCCAAAGATATGCTGTTAAGTTGATTGCACGGTCGCGACCGTGCAATTGCATTGTCGCGACCGTACAACGAACCAGACCTGTTATGTCGAACGGAATCTGCTGCCGCATCTCGCGACGCAACAGCAGGAAGGCGCCATTTATTAACTTTTGAAACCAAACTAACATGTGTTATAAACTATTTTGGAAGTAGTCAGAGGAAGATAGAAGGAGATAGAGGAAGATAGAAGACGTTAGTTTTGCTGCCGCCCTAATTCTCCATCTTTTCATATACCCATGGTATTGTCCTCTATCTTCGTCGCTATAAGCGACATATCTTCTTCTGTCTTCTTTTATTTCCCATTACGTTATCTTATTCATCACGGCAGGTCGCCCACCCTTTCGAGGACGAAGTCAACGGCAGAGAGCCAACGTCCCTTGAACTGGGTTCCCGTGAAGTCCTGGTCGCAGGAGACGCCATAAGTGAGCGTTCCGTCTCGAACAATAATGTCACCGATGACTATCTTACTCCATCCGTAACCCATACCACCGTTTGCCAAAGCGATACGAACATCATTGGGCGAGATTTGCTCATGCTTCTCGTCGGCTTCCTTAACGCGTATCGCAGCATCTCTCCAGATGTCTCCACCTCTGTCGTCACAAGCGGGAATCTCTTTCAACAAGAGTTCTTCAGTCTTTGCAAAGATGAAGGCACCCGTTTTGCCGCTATAGGAAGTTCGACCTGCGGCAGTCAACTTGTAGATGCCTGGCTTGAGGCTCGTCTCTTTGTGTTCGGCAGTATATTTCAGTACGCCGTCCTCGTCGGCACAAGCATCGAGGTATTCCAACTCGGGATTGCCCGTATAGTGTTTGCCTGAGACAGCATAGTACCAACGTCCTCCGTCGTTTCTTGTTATGGTAAAGCCGATGTCACGAAGGAACTGATGGCGTTTCGTATCGTGGTATCCCAGCCGGACAGACTCGTTGACCTTACTCTTCAAGATGCTTTCCGAGGCCTTGAAATAGTCTTGTATCTGAGGGTCGGAGCTCTTTGCTTTGGTCTCCATATCGTAGAGTCCTTTCCAAATCAGCGCGAATTCTTCGGGTGTGAGGAGTCGTTCATAGCGCGAAGCCTCACGTTTCAGGGCAAAACCAATCGAGGCCATTTGCACATCGTTTGCTTTTTCGCTGAGTTCCACAAGTTCTTTAATCTTGTTGCTCAGGCTTGGAAATCCGTCGTAGTAGTCGCTCACGTGGTCCATCGCCCGCAAGACGTCCCGATGATACTTCGCGCTAACAGCCCACTTTCCGTCAATATAAGTCGTATCAATCTCCTGCTGCGGATT
>JAGCNQ010000269.1 GCA_017645845.1 Bacteroidaceae bacterium | reverse complement strand
CCTTGCTGAGCTGTTTCTGCGGTTCGCCTTTCTCAAACTTTTCTTCATAGCCGTCTGCATAGAAATAGCGACTGCTGTCGGGCGTGTGTATTTCGTCAATGAGAATGACCTTGCCGTCGCGCTTGCCGAACTCATACTTTGTATCGACCAGGATGAGTCCTTTGGATGCCGCAATCTTTGTGCCGCGCTGGAAGAGAGCATGGGTGTAGCGTACCATTGTCTCCCAATCTTCTTTGCTTACGAGTCCCTGCTTTATTATTTCTTCTGCTGAAATGTTCTCGTCGTGACCTTCTTCGGCTTTGGTCGTGGGGGTGATGATGGGCTCGGGAAAACGTTCATTCTCGCGCATACCGTCTGGCAGTTTTACACCACATAACTCACGGCATCCGGCCTTATACTCGCGCCAAGCTGAACCGGTCAGGTATCCGCGGATAATCATCTCCACACGGAAACCTTCGGCCTTGAGGCCAACAGTCACCATCGGGTCAGGCGTAGCGAGTTTCCAGTTAGGAACGATGTCGGCTGTCGCATCCAGGAAAGAAGCGGCAATCTGGTTGAGCACCTGTCCCTTGAAGGGGATGCCTTTGGGAAGGATGACGTCGAAGGCCGAGATACGGTCTGTTGCCACCATCACCATCAGGTCGTCGTTGATGTTATAGACGTCGCGTACTTTGCCGTGATACACGCTTACCTGTCCAGGCAGGTTGAGGTCAGTTCTTGTAAGAGCTTTCATATCTTTTCAGTTGTTTTCTTGTTTTCTGTATATTCTTTACCTCTTTCTATTTCGGTCTCGTATTTGTTGTAGGCATTCACGATGCGTGTCACTAGCCGGTGCCTTACGATGTCTTTCTCATTCATTTCTATGAAGGAAATGCCCTCTATGCCCTTCAGTATCTCGCAGGCTTCCCGCAGGCCGCTCCTGACCCCTTTGGGCAGGTCAATCTGGGTCATGTCTCCCGTGATGATCATTTTTGTGTTTATGCCCATTCGGGTTAAGAACATCTTTATTTGTGCGCTGGTGGTGTTCTGTGCCTCATCCAGAACTACCACAGCATCGTTCAGGGTGCGTCCGCGCATAAAGGCCAGAGGTGCTATCTGTATGATGTTCTGTTCCATCATCTCATGCAGCTTCTGGGTGGGAATCATATCCTCCAGAGCATCGTAAAGAGGTTGCAGGTAGGGGTCTATCTTATCCTTCATGTCTCCGGGCAAGAATCCCAGCTTCTCTCCGGCCTCCACAGCGGGGCGCGACAGGATGATCTTCCTTATCTCCTTGTTCTTCAAGGCTCTTACAGCCAGTGCAATGCTGGTGTATGTTTTGCCAGAACCTGCCGGGCCTACGGTGAATATCATGTCGCTTTCCTGATAGGCTTTTACCAGTCGCTGTTGGTTCTGACTCCTTGCTGTGATGGGTTTCCCGGTTACACTATAGACAATTACGCCTTCCACGCCTTCCCTGTTTGTCTTTTCCCCCTTCAGTATCTGCAGAATCTCGCTTTCCGTCAGGCTGTTGTACTTGAGGATGTGCTTTTCTAACTTTTCCACGTTCTCTTCGAAGGCACACATCTCCAACTCGTCGCCCATAACGTGGATAACATTGCCGCGAGCCACAATGCGGAGTTTCGGATAGAGCGCCTTCAGCATCTGCATGTTGGCGTTATTCACTCCGTAGAGAAGCACGGGGTCGATGTCCTCGATAAGGATATGCTTTTCTATCATTCTTTATTATTTTAATGCAAAAGTAAGAAAAAAGTTCATAGTTCATAGTTCACAGTTCATAATTATTTCTCATTTCTTTCATTTTTCACTTTCAACTTTTCATTTCTCACTTTTTTGTTGTACTTTTGTGCGGCAAAAGTATGAGAAGACTAAAGAAAAAGATATTTTTGGCCCTTTGCGGAGGCATCGTGGCGGTGCTTGGTGTAGTTAGGCTTGCCTTTCCCGAAGTGACGCGACCAAAGGGAGAGGCTGCAGATACTTTGGTTGAAGTTGTAAAGCTTGAAGAGGAGATTATTGTACCCGAGCAGAAAGAGGAGGAACCCGAGCAGAAAATTGTTCAAAGGAAACCTCTTTCGGAGGAGTTATTTAAACTTGCTTCTACGCCGGATGGCAGGGTGAAGTGGCATCCGGTTCGTAGTGTCCCCTCGTATGCTGCGAGTTTTCCTGATGTGCAGGATGTGCAGATTGTTTCAGCCAAACGTTGGGGTGTGCAGCCTGTACGCAGTAGAGAGGAAGCGGAGCATTGCAGGGAACAGCTCGTTTATGTGGCCGCCAATCCTTTATATTGTATCGACCAACGTATGAAGCACAGCATACCTTACCTTGTACCACGTGCCAGTCATCTGCTCTCGCTCATCGGTCGCAGCTACATGGACAGCCTCTACATCAAAGGCATACCATTGCATCGCATCATCGTGTCGAGTGTGCTTAGGACAGAAGACGATGTAGCCCTTCTGCAGCGTGGTAACGGGAATGCTATGAGCCAGAGTTGTCATCTGTTTGGCACCACTTTTGATATCTGCTACAACCGTTTCTCTACCGTTTCCCCACCAGGAGAGCCCGAGCGTCGGGCTGTTCAGAACGATACCCTCAAATGGGTATTGAGCGAGGTGCTGCGAGATATCCGTGAGCAGGGACTTTGTTACGTCAAGTACGAAGTGAAGCAAGGTTGCTTCCACGTTACTGTCAGGTAACGTTGCATATTTTCCTGCTATACTATTATAGACTACTCGCTTTCCCACTCTGTGCAGCTGAGATAGCCTTTCTCAAATGCGCTGGGATAAAGGAATTTCGATTCCCTATCAAAGAATTTGACAAAAATGTATTTCTCTTCCATAGAGATCAGCTTTCCTTGCCCATAGCTTTTGTGGAAAACCTTGTCACCTACCTGCAGGTTTTCCCAAGGTTCTGTCTTATCGATAACTGGTTCCTCCTTCGTGGGTATCGCCTCAAGCTCTTCCGTTTTCTGTTCTTTGCTTTCGGATACGTCAATAACAGTATCCCAGCCACCGATAATAGTGCCGGAGTGCGTATTGATGCCAGTATATTCCAACGAGGAGTCCTCATAGCGTTTGAACTTATAGACAGCATCATTCATCAAGTCTCTATTGAACACACCCAAACCTACCAGCAGGTCGAAGTCCTTCAGCGTTAGTCCTGTAACTTTTCGGAACAACTCTGGCTCCAGTTGCTTGATGACATCCATCAGACTGTACTCACGAAAGTCGGTAAGGTACATGAAGACAGGTATGCGAGTAGCAAACTTGATGAGTTTCTCCTGTATCTCCTTACGTTTGCTCTTATATTCCTTTTCTTCCTCCGTAAGTTGTTTTCTCTCCTTAGGAGTGATATCCTCTCCTTTTTCCTTTTTGGTATTCTTGACGTGTTCTGATTTATTGATGATAGTCTCTATATCAGAGTTGAGGCTGCGGAAGCCTTCAATGTTCATTAGCGCCTTCATTGCCTCCGGGTTATTCAGCAGACGCTGTAAGGTGGCATTATCCACGTTCACCAGCACGGCGCTCTCCCAACGGCGGGCCAGCAAAGTAGCGGTAGTACCGCTCATCGCCATATCCAACACACCAGCGGCATCAATCTCTTTCATTGAAGATCCGTCGTATGCCAGGATGGGCAGGAACTTGATGAAGTCTTCCACCTTCTTTTCAGGATTGCTTTCCTTTACGTTGAGCTGACAACTGTATTCTTCCACCTGCCTGAGTGCTCTGTTAGGAGCAAAGTCAAAAACGTAGCAGAGAGGTTTTAGTATTACTTCTTTTCCAATAGCGTCTTTTGTTGTCCAAGGTGACTGCACACGGAAAGCTGCCTGAAAATAAGTTTCTGGCGATGTTGTGTTCCTAAGCATCAGGATGCCTGTCCAGGGTTTTACGGTAACACCTGTCGAGAGCTTGCCGCAACTCAGGGTAATCGTCTTCGTCTGCTGCGGATTACCCATTGCATTATAAACAGGTTCAACGGCTTGTGCACCCATTCCAGCCTCGTTGCCGGCGGCTACTATCACCTCGTAGTCATCAAAGAACCGGTTGACTCGTTTCCTCAGTAAAACCTTCATCGCCTTGCATGCAGCTACGCTGGGTAGGAACCAATAAGTGTGCTGCAAGTAGCTGAGCAGTCGGCTGTCCGAGAAAGGCATTGGCGGTTTCTCCTTGCCTTGTTTCAGTTCTGTTACAATGTTCTCTGTGTAGGCACCACGAATCAGGTCAAGCCACTTCTGTACATATTCTTCATGAACGAAAGCCTCGTTTTCTGCACGGAAGAACTCATTGAGGTCAAACTCGTCGAACTCTCCTTGCGAGGCAATCTCGCTAATGCTTTCCGGCATCTGGTAAGTGAGCATAACCATCTTGGGCAGTTGGGCGTAGGGATTGCCTTCTCCTTGCCATTTTTCTTTTGCATCCTGCTCGTCGGAGTAAGTCCAGTTGTATATCTGTTCTTCTATAAACTCTCCTGTAGAAATAGCGCGGAAAGGCGTCCCTGAGAGATAGAGGTAAGCACCTGTCCGGAGTGGCATCAATCCCTCGTCGTACAGTTCGCGTGCTTCCACTTCATGGGCATTATCCGCATCTTCTGATATCAGTTCGCCCACCTCCTCTGCACGGCGCAAGGCTGGATCTTTCTTGTCGTAGAAGTTCTTGGCGTTCTTGCCCCAAGCTCCATAATGGTATTCGTCAAGCACGATGCAGTCCCACTCTACTGTCTGTATCCATTCGTTGGTGGCTTTGATGCCTCCCACGGCATTTTTTCCCAATACGTCTTGGAAGGAAGCAAAGCAGACAAAGGGCTTCCTTTCATTCACGTAGTTAAATTCGCGGTCTTCCTTTTTCTGACAGAATTGCCAGCCCTCAAAGTCCTTATGCGTAAGCAAGTCTTCCTCCCAGGCGGTCTTCACAGCTGGTTTGAAAGTCAGCACCAACACTTTACTCCAGCCCATCTTCAAAGCCAATTGGTAGGTTGTAAACGTCTTGCCGAAACGCATCTTGGCATTCCAAAGGAAATGGGGGATGAGCCCGCGATTCGTAGGGTCTTTCTTGAAGGCAGTAAAGTAGGCGGATGTCTTATCTACGGCTCCCTTCTGCTCTGGCCGCATAGGGAAGTCATAAATGCGGTCGGTCATCGTCTCCCGCCCTTGCGCAGCAGAGGCAATAGCTCGTTCTATGGTCTTCACGTCTGTTACAAACCACTCGCCTTCCGGGTTTCTGATGTGTCCCTTCCGTAGGATTTTATGGATAAGATGGTCGTCGAACGAAGTTCCGTCCTTGCGCATAGCTGGCCGCACAAGAACAATCCTGTATTGTATATTGCCCGTCAGGTTCTGCTCCTTTACGCGAGTCTCGACATCCCGGGTGGTATAGCCCACCTTTAGCCATCCGGCATGAGAAGGTACGCCTACATGCTCGTAGGCATAAATCATAGGGGTTTCAGCAACCCTGTTCCTAAGTAAATCCTGTACTGCCATAACGTTTTATCTGTTATGGCGCTCTACAATCTGTGGTTGATTATCTATTAGCCAGGCTAGTATTACTAGATTGGCTAGCTTTTCTCTAGCCCAACTAGCCTATCTAGATTGGCTAGAAGCTAGTTTTGCTTCCAGCTCAGCTATCTTCCTGTTGGCTGCTTCCAGTTCTCGCTTCAGCCGCTCTATTTCTTCGCGTTGGTTGGTACGATAGCCCAGGCGAGCGGCTGTCATCCGCTCTTTGATGCCACCTTCTTTCACGAAGGTCTCTTCTTGCTGCTTCTGATAGGTAGTCATCATTCTATCGACCATGTGGCAGAGGGTCAGGGCTATGTTTGCCATTTCCTCATCTGTCCATTTCTCGAAATAGTCTTGGTAGTCTTCTATCTTGTTGTGCTTGCGGCAGAACTTCAGCATTCCATCATATCTTGGATTTCCAACTGCCCATCTTGTCAGATGGCGAGAGACTATATAGTCTTCATAATCCTCTTTCAACTCTTTGATGCTGCTTCTGGCTACATTCAGCAGTTTTAACTCCATCTCCATCGAGGTGACACCATCGGCAGAGCCTTCCACGATGTTCTGCTTGCCTGAACGGGCTGCCTGAACCATCTGGTCTATTGTACGGTCGCCTCTTTTCAGGAACCGTTTAGTGAAGACGAAGGTCAACTGATACAGAACATTTGCTTTTTGATAGAAGTAAAGTCCTTCCCAGTTTGGTTGCTTGCGAAGCACTTGAGGCGTTTTTTTGTCCATCTTGCACGAATTACTTCAATGCAAAGATAGCGTTTTCTGCAGAACCAGCCTAATAATCAACCCACAAAATGTCAAAGAGCGCCTTTTGTTGTGCTTATGTTTTAATCCCCTTCCTTTGGAGGGGTTAGGGGAGGCCTTTTATTCCATTGG
>JAGCNQ010000268.1 GCA_017645845.1 Bacteroidaceae bacterium | reverse complement strand
CTGCAGGACTTCCGTTTCACCAATACCAAGAGTCCTATCACCAATCTTGCCTACCATTCTTGTGGCAACCGACAGACGGGCGAAGACCGCGTCCGGGGCTACTTTGCTACCAACATCAATAAGCAGGCAGGCATAGGCTTCAAGTTAGACTACAGTTATGGTGTTGGCTACTACTATGCCCAGCCCAACAGTATGTTCGGCAGTACCTTCTATGGTTACTACCGTGGCGAGCACTACAGCATGCATGCCTATGTCGGCATCAACCACATGAAGATGGGCGAGAACGGCGGCATCGAGGACGACCGTTACATCGAAGACCCCTTGAGCCTTGGGCAGACGTATGGCTCCCAAAACATCCCGACCATGCTCAGCCAGACATGGAACCGCAACCACGAGCAGCACTATTATCTGACGCATCGCTACAACCTCGGCTTCAACCGTATCTTCGAGGTGCCGGATTCCCTGAAACCTACCCCTCCTTCCTCAGCTCAACTCCTTTCCGAACTGCCCGACAGCATACAGACTGTGCTTCGTGAGGACACTTTGGCTCGAAGGCTGGCGCTTGACTCGCTCATGCAGGCCTGGGAGGATGGCCAGATCATCCCCAAAGAGTTCGTGCCCGTCACGAGCCTCATTCATACCATCGACGTGAGCAATCTCAAGCACGAATACCTGGCTCACAGCACGACTCAGGACTATTACACATACAATTACTACGGGACCGGGAACGATATGTCCGACCTTACGAGGGCTCTCTCCGTGCGGAATACTTTCGGCGTGGCCCTTCGCGAGGGTTTCAACAAATGGGCACAGATGGGCATCACGCTTTTCGGGACCCATCGGTTGCGCTCCTATAAGCTGATGGGTGCAGAGGGCCGCATGATGCCTTATACGGAAAACGACCTTTCGGTCGGAGGCGAGCTGGCCCGCACACAAGGTTCCCGCTTCCACTACAACACTACCGCTGAAGTGTGGCTCGCCGGTGAGCATGTGGGCGACCTGAGCATCGACGGCAAGACCGACCTGAAGCTGCGGCTTGGCAGGCGCGACAGTCTTTTCTCCGACCTCCATGTCAATTTCATGCATCGCAAGCCCACCTTCTTCTTCCGCCACTACCATTCGCAGACCACATGGTGGGACAATACCGACCTGAGCCGCGAGGTGCGCCTGAAGATTGACGGAGCTTTGCGGTTGAACAAACTGGGAACAAGACTGCATGTCGGCTTCGAGAATATATCGAACTATACTTACTTCGGCATGCAGAACACCTTGCGCGAAGGTGCGAAAGCGAGCAGCATCGTGCCGACCGATTTCAGTCATGCGGTCTCCGTTATGCAGACAAACAGCGTGCAGGTCTTTGGTGCCACACTTGCTCAGGACTTTAACATCGGAATACTACATTGGGACAATCAGGTGAGCTATCAGACGAGCAGCGACCAGGATGCCCTTCCGTTGCCCAAGCTTAACATCTACACCAACCTCTATCTGCTCTTCCGTTTCGGTATAGCCAAGGTATTGCGCGTACAGATTGGCGGCGACATGCGCTTCTTTACTTCGTACTACGCTCCCGACTACAGTCCTGCCATCCAGCAGTTTGCCGTACAGGATACCCGCTACGAGCGGGTGAAGATAGGCAGCTATCCCATCATCGGTGCCTATGCCAACCTGCACCTCAAGCATTGCCGTCTGTATGTCTCCGTGCGTCATGTGAATGCAGGCGAAGGCCATGCCTTCCTCGTCCCGCACTATCCCATCAACCCCCTGACAGTCCACCTCGGCCTCAGCTGGAATTTCTTTAATTAAATGAAGAATGAAGAATGAAGAATTTGCTACCGCCCTCATAACTATGGACTCATAACTATGCACTATGAACTATTCCAGGGAGATTCGTTGGGGCTTCATCGGATGTGGTGAAGTAACCGAAAAGAAGAGCGGTCCGGCGTTCAATCTTGTGCCGGGTTCGCGGATACAGGCTGTGATGAGCCGCAGCAAGGACAAGGCACGCTCCTATGCCGAGCGGCACAACATTCCCCGTTGGTACACAGATGCCCAGCAGCTCATCAGCGACCCCGATGTGAATGCTGTCTATATTGCTACACCCCCTTCTTCCCACGCCACGTATGCCATCATGGCGATGAAGGCGGGCAAACCCGTCTATGTCGAGAAGCCTCTGGCCAGTAGCTACATCGACTGCCAGCGCATCAACCGCATCAGCGAGCAGACCCACATCCCCTGCTTTGTGGCTTACTACAGACGCAACCTGCCGTATTTCCAGAAGGTAAAGGAACTGGTTGAGAACGGGGCCATAGGCAAGGTTACATCCGTGCAGATACGTTTTGCCTGTCCGCCGCGCGACCTCGACTACAACAGTACTGCCCTTCCTTGGCGCGTCCAGCGGGATATTGCCGGCGGCGGCTATTTCTACGACCTCGCTCCCCACCAGATAGACTTGCTTCAGGAGATATTCGGACCTATTGTCAAGGCAAAGGGCTTCAGCACCAATCGCGGCGGACTCTATGAGACGGAGGATACCGTGAGTGCCGCCTTCCAGTTTGCCGACGGACTGCCCGGCAGCGGTTCCTGGTGCTTTGTCAGTCACGAGAGTGCCCGTACCGACCGCATCGAACTTATCGGCGAGGGCGGACAGCTCTGCTTTTCCGTCTTCACCTACGAGCCCATCGTCCTGCGTACCGAGCAGGGGAGTCAGGAGTTCCGCATCGAGAATCCCCCGCATGTCCAGCTGCCCCTCATCCAGAGTGTGGTGGAGCATCTCCAGCAGAGCAGCATCTGTACAGCCGACTGCATCAGCGCCACCAGCGTCAACTGGGTCATGGACCGTATCCTTGGAAAGATATAACTCAAGGTCGTGATTAAGTGAGCGAAGAACTAGAGCCTCACCCCCTGCTCCCTCTCCCGTGTGAGAGGGGGAGGAAGATTATAATTAATAACCTTTAAACTTAATAATACAAAACAGACAGCAAAAGCGAAAAACTAGAACTCCAAGCGGCAACCACTCATTTTATAGAGTTTTCAGAGCGGTTGCCGCTTTTCTTTTAATGATTATCCGCAATAATACCACCAACGGCTTGAAAGGCCAGTAAGCTGTCAGCCCAGGGCAACGCCCTGGGTATATTGTACGGAAGGACCCCGCGCCCTGTAGGGGCATAAGCTCCGACCTGACCGCCGAGGAGCGGAGACATTTCTGTGTGGTAGTGTCTTAAACCCCTTAAACCTCTTAAACCTCTTAAACTTTTATTGCAGCGCACAGGAATTATTATTTCTCTGCGGAGCAATAATTTTTCCTACGTACAGGAATTAAAAATGCTACTTTTTTTGTCCAAAATCGGCACTTAATGTCACAAATGTCACACACAACACTCTGAAATTCAATGAGTGTGATATTGTGATATTAAAATCAAAAAAAATAAATAGGAAGCTTTTGCATTTCGGCCTTTTGCTGTGAGAGAAATGGCCTTTCTCTTTCTGCGAAACAGCCTTCTACTCCCTTTTTGCAAACCTTAAGGTTCACACGTGCAAACCTTAAGCTCCGCAAGTGTTATCCCTAGGGTTTGCTAAATAGCTGCATTTGCTCCCTCGCGTAGCTGCAAGTGAACCCACTCCGACCTGAGTGCTGCTCTACTCCGACCTGAGTGCTGGAGAGCGGGGAGGAGAATGAAAAAAGCGAAAACTCTTTGTATTGTGCGTGTTTTTCCTTACCTTTGCAGTCTTGAAAAGATATTCAAAGCGATGAAGAACAAGAGAATCAGGATTATCGTGACTGTTGTTGCCTTTTTGCTGGCAGCGGTGTGGTTCTTCTTCCCAGTCGGGAAGCCGGACGGAGAGAGTCTGCTGTTTGCTATGCGACTGGCTTTGCCTGCAGCTCTGCTGGCATTGGGAAGCATAGGACTATTACCACGGCCGATGACGGCGGGCTTCTGCTTCTGTGCCGTAGGAGACGCAATGGGGGTGATGGGCAGCTTCGAAGGACAGATGGGAGGCTTTGCCGTAGCACATATCTGCTTCATCTGTCAGTTCGTCAGGGACATCCGGCGGTCGAAACCCAAACTTGCTGCGTTTGTCATTACAGCCCTGTTCTGCGCTTTGCCCCTGGTCCTTGCTGCGCTGAAGATAATCCCTGAGATACATGACCTGCCCATCCGCATCGGTTGCATGGTCTATGCCCTGCTCCTAACAGGAACAGCGTGGACAGGTATTGTCCGCGCTGTATCTGCCGGGAAGGTCCGTTCGTTCCTTCCTTTTATTGCTGCTGTAGGTGGCCTGCTGTTTCTAGTCTCCGACTTTATCCTTTCGTGGAACAAGTTTACGGAGCATATTCCACACGCCTCCCTCTACATCATGAGCACCTATTACGCCGCTCTGCTATGCCTCTTTGTCGGCACGCTGCGACGGGCGGCTCAGAAGTAGTAAGCTGCAGAGAAAACCCATGACTTCTGCTTGGGAGCGTCTTCGATTTCCTCCTTGGTCATGCTTTTTACCTCACCTGTCTTGCCAATGCCTATGTTGTAGGCAGCCCCAAGCTCAACGTGTTTCAGGATCATGATGCCCAAACCTATGTTCCATGAGAACTGCGACTTCTTGAGCTGGAAGGTGCTCTTGACATTATCCTTGGCTTCATCGCTGTTGTGGCCGAAGATATTGAAGTTCTTGTCGCCCAGGTTGAAACCGAATTGAGGACCTGTTGTCGCAAAGATGCCGAAGGATTTGAATATGTCGAATTCCAGACGGACATTTATGGGGATAAGAATACTTTTCTGCTTAATTTTCTCTTCGATGCCATTATATTCTGTCTTGGTATGGCGTTCGTCGTAGAACGCAGCGATGTCTGCACCAAGGCCCAGGGCGCCAATGGGGATGATGCCCTTCAAGGTGGGGCCGACAAACCAGCCGAAACCGTCCTTGTTGACAAGGTCTTTATAGTCAATCTTCATGTTGGGGTAGTCCAGACCGCCCTTTACACCGAACTGGACCTGTGCGTTTGCTGGCATTACTGCGAATGCAGCAAGACTGGCTAAAGATAATAGGAACTTTTTCATAATTGTTTGTTTTTTTAAGGGCTCAATGCCCATAGTGATACTTAATTTTCTGCAAAGATACGACATATAATTCAAAATTCAAAAATCAAAATTCAAAATTATTATCGTTTGCATGTATTCTTCATCCTTTGTCACAAAGATACAAAATAATTCTTCATTCTTCATTCTTCAGTCTTCATTTTCTTTGTATCTTTGCATGCAGAAAAACGGTAAGAAATGAGAACCAGACTATTCACCCTATTGACAGCATTCTGTGCATTTGCATGGAACGCCTTCGCCGACCGGCAGCCAGACCTTGTGCAGTACGTCAATACGCTACAGGGAACACACTCGAACTTCGGACTCTCGCATGGGAACACATTCCCTGCGACAGCTATGCCGTATGCCCAACACATGTGGACTCCGCAGACGGGACCTAACGGAGAGGGCTTCAAGTACCTCTATGACTCAGACCAGATCCGCGGTTTCGGACAGAGCCATCAGCCTTCGCCCTGGGTCAGCGACTATGCTGTCTATACGTTCTTCCCGGAAACAGGAACGCTGGAGGTCAATCCCGAGAAGCGCGGCGCCCGTTTCTGTCATTGCAAGGAAGACGGGCATCCGCACTACTATCGCGTCACCTTCGACAATGGCATCTGTACCGAGATGGCTCCGACTGAGCGTGGTGTGCATCTGCGCTTCACCTATCCCAAACGGGACGATGCCTTCCTCATCATCGACGGCTATACAGAACTGAGCGAGATACACGTCAACCCGGAGAAGCGGCAGGTGACGGGCTGGGTGAACAACCAGCGTTTCGTCAATCACAGTGAGAACTTCCGTTGCTACTTCGTGGTGCAGTTCGACCAGCCGATACTGGATTATGGCGTATGGAACTGCGTGGAGAAGCAGGAGGCGCAGGTGATGCCGCAGCAGAAGGATGGTAGCGGAAAACGCTATGGATGCTATCTGCGCTTCAAACCCGGCAGCCGAGTACAGGCCCGTGCCGCCAGCAGTTACATCTCTGAGGAGCAGGCCTGGCAGAACTGGCAAACGGAACTGGGGGCTGACCGCACACTTGAACAGACAAAAGAACGCGGCTTCCGGACGTGGAATGCTCTGTTGAACCGTGTCCTTGTCGAAGGCGGTACCGACGAACAGCTGCGTACGTTCTACAGTTGTCTCTTCCGCGCCAACCTGTTCTCACGAAAGTTTTATGAGTTGAAGTCAGACGGTACACCTTATTATTATAGTCCCTACGACGGAAAGATTCATAATGGCTACATGCTGACCGATAACGGCTTCTGGGATACGTTCCGCAGTCAGTTCCCTCTGACCAATATCTTGCATCCCACACAACAGGGACGCTACATGCAGGCTCTGCTTGATGCTCAGAAGCAGTTCGGATGGCTGCCAGCCTGGTCGTGTCCTGGAGAAACAGGAGGCATGTGCGGCAATCACAGCATCTCGCTACTGGCTGATGCATGGGCAAAGGGCATCCGCACCTTCGACCCTGACTCTGCCCTTGCGGCATACGCTCACGAGGCGATGAACAAAGGGCCTCTGGGTGGCGCTAACGGGCGTGCGGGCTGGAAGGAATACTGGCAGTTGGGCTACGTTACTTTCCCCGAGTCGCACGGTAGTGTGACACAGACGCTGGAATATGTCTATGATGACTGGTGCGCCTGGACGCTGGCACGAAGCTGCGGCAACAAGTTCTACGAACAGGTGTTCGGGCGTGTCCTGCATAACTATCTCAACCTTTGGGACCCCGAGACGAAGTTCTTCCGCGGGCGGGGCAAGGACGGCAAATGGAACGATTTTCACGAAGGTAACGCCTTCGACCCCCTTGTTTGGGGCGGACCTTATACAGAAGGTAATGCCTGGCACTATATCTGGAGCGTCTTCCATGATGTGCAGGGACTCATCAATCTCTTTGGTTCGGACGAGGCATTCTGCCAGAAGATGGACAGCGTCTTCTCGCAGCCGGGGACGGTCAAGCCCGGATGGTACGGAGGCAAGATTCACGAGATGGTGGAGATGGAACAGGCAAACATGGGGCAGTATGCTCACGGCAACCAGCCTATTCAGCACATGCCCTACCTCTACAGCTATGCCGGTCAGCCGTGGAAAACACAGTACTGGGTGCGCCAGATTATGGACCGCCTCTACAACAGTACGCCTGACGGCTTCCCGGGCGATGAGGACCAAGGCGGCATGAGTTCATGGTATGTGCTCTCCGCACTTGGACTTTATGCCGTCACTCCCGGCACAGACCAGTACGTCATTGGTAGTCCCATCTTCCGCAAGGCTACGATTACCATGGAGGATGGCAAGCAGTTCGTCATCGAGGCAAAGGACAACAGTCGCGAGAATGTCTATATTCAGAGCGGCGAACTTAACGGCCACTCTCTCGACAGGAACTACATTACCTACGGAGATATTGCCCGAGGCGGACGTCTTACGTTCCAAATGGGCAACCAACCCAACCTCCAGCGCAATATAACAAAAACTGCGACTCCGTATTCCATGACGAAGTCGCAAGAATAAAGCTTTCCTTCTGGAAGGCTTAGCTGGCTTTAATCCTTGTGCTCAATGAGGACGGTTGCGTAGGCTGAAATGCCTTCTTCGCGACCGGTAAAGCCCAACTTTTCGGTGGTCGTGGCTTTGATGGAAATATCGTCAACATCAATGCCCATAACCTCTGCAAGGCATTGCTGCATCTCCGGGATGCGTGCCTTCAGCTTCGGACGTTCCGCACAGACAGTAGCATCAATATTTCCTACCGAGTAACCCTTGGTGGCAATGAGTTCTACCGTCTTGCGCAAAAGGATTTTGCTGTCTATGTTATGAAAGGATTCGCTGTTGTCGGGGAAATGATAGCCGATGTCGCGCATGTTGGCGGCACCAAGCAGAGCATCACAGATAGCATGGATAAGCACATCGGCATCGCTGTGCCCAAGCAATCCAAGGGAATGTTCAAAGCGTATGCCACCCAGCCAAAGTTCGCGTCCCTCAACTAATTGATGGACATCATAACCGAAGCCTACCCGTATTTTCATTGAACTTGAATATTGACCATTAAAGTTCCTCCCCTTTGGGGAGGTTAGGAGGGATCTTCATCTTCTCTTCATCTTTCCGAAGAGGTCGCGCATGCCGTCCAAATCAAAGGCAAGTGAGAAACGCATGGTCTGATCCAACGGATTGGTCTGTGCGGTAGAGAAAACGTAGGAGGCATCAACGGTGAAGACACTCATGTGGAAACCGGCACCAACGGTGAAATACTTACGGTTACCTTTGTTCTCTGCCTCGTGATGATAACCTGCACGGAGCATGAAGCGGTCGTTGTAGGTATATTCAGCACCAAAGCTCCACTGGATTTCTTCCATTTCCTCCTTGAATCCATTGGGTGCATCGCCAAAGCTCTTGAAGATACCGGCTATGGAGGAGACGTCGTAGTAGTCCTTCTGCACGCGGTCCATGTAGTCATTGTCCGCTTCGCCTTCATTCTGCTTGGGATAAGTCGGTACAAGGAGTTTGTTCAAATCCATGCCGATACTGAACTTGTTGTATTCGTTGAAGGGAACGGTCAGGTTGAGACCAAGACGGAGGTTGGTGGGGATGAACTCGGAATTGTCGCTGCCGCCATAGGTGATTTTGGAACCGATGTTGCTGATATTGAGACCCCAACCGAAACTGCACTCACGGTTGCCTGCCATGAAATATCCCAGGCGGTAGAGGGCAATGTCGGCAGCAAAGGCTTTGCCTGCACTACTCTCTGCGGTATAGTCATATTTAATATCAGAGAGAATGAAGCGCAGGTTGACAGCCATAGAGAAAGTCTCGCTAAGCATACGGCTGTAGCCGGCATCGATAGCCATCTCGTATGGTTTGATGGTCATATCGTCCATGTCTGCCAGAAACACTTCGCCAAGGCTGAAGTAACGCAGAGAGGCATGCACAGCACTATAGTCACCGATGCGGTAGAAACCTGCCATATTAGCCAGGTTTATGTCGTTGACCAACTTACGAAGCCAGGGCGTGTAGCTAATACCCACACCGGCACGGGCAACGTTGAAAGGATACTTAGCCGGGTTCCAGTACTGGGAATTGACGTCTGCCTCGGTAGCAGCACCGATGTCGCCCATGGCACCTGCACGCGCATCTGGAGCAATGGCCAGAGAGGTGACGCTGGTGTTCACGGGGTTGAACATGTTCTGTTTGTCCTGTGCCAGAATGGCTTCTGTGCTACATGCTGCAACACAGAGCAGCAGGATGCGGATGATATTTTTTGCTTTCATTGTTTTTTCTGTCTGCACTCTATAATAACTGCACAGGATGCTTATTTATTGTTTCGCACAATGATTTTTTGTGTTTGTGAGGTCCATTTGCTTTGTCCGCACCTTATTTGACAGCGGTAGAGGTAGACACCGGTATCGATTTTGGCACCTGCACCATTGGTGAGATTCCAGGTGACGGTGTAGATACCACCTTCGTCAGTAGCATTCTCTTCGTGCATCCAGATACGGCGGCCAGAGAAGTCGAAGACCTCAAAGATAATGTCGCACTCGCTGCCTGGCAGGTCGTAGCTTATCATGAAATTGGTGCTGGTGGTTGCGGGATTCTGACTCGCCATGAGGCGCAGGATGTTGGTGGTCATGCCGTCGTCAACCACGAAGTCGAGACTGGCCTGACTGGTGTTGTTCAGAACATCCCAAGCACGGAAAGTGAGACTGTGGGGACCATTCTCAAGCTGCGGTATGTTGTAAGCAACTGTACCTTTTGTGAAGTCGCCAAACTCGTGCGTATAGTAATTGTTGATGTTATAAGTAAGGTCGCTTCTTCCGTCAATACAGAGAGAGAGATCGTGTCCTATGCCGTTGCCGCTGGCACTGATGCCGCTGGTATCGGTAAGCTGTGCCACGAAGAGCGGCGTAGCATTGACAGTGCCTCCGTTTTGGAAGTTCTCATCATTAAGGTAGGCATAGATTTGAGGCCCATCCTTGTCGAAGTCAGTGTTATCCACCATTCCACCCAAAGGAATATCTTCATTGTAGCCGTTGGCCTCAATGTCCCCCGCATCATTGATGGCATAGAAAACGATTCGGCCTGCTTCATTGCTGAAATTGATATCTACGGGAATGATGAACTCCTCGCTGAACAGACCGGAACGAACGCTGTCCTGCGATTCATAGAGCAAGGCATTATGGTCGGTAAAGACGAATGGTTCAGTGGCTTTGGCATTGTTGAGACAGGTGATGGTTTCCTTGTTGTCAAAAAGACGCGTATAAACGATGCCGTTGAAATTTGTGATAGTGTTGCCGCCGTCCTGCTCTACATGTCCGTGTAGTCTGACGCGTTCGCCTGCTTTGAGTGGAATGGGCGTCCCGTCCACCTTCTTCCCATTGATGCTATCCACTACGACATGCTGCAAAGGTGCGCCCATGATAAGAGCTGGGTCTCCAAGTAATGCATACTGAAGTTTGTTTTCCAAGTAGCCTGCTTCTCGTCCGTCACTGATGATACTGTTCTTTGCCAACCGAATGGCATCGCCGATACGGTTACGTTCCTTGCTGGTGTTGGTGTTACGGGCGAAGAGATATTGCATGAAGTAGCGGTTCATGTTGTAGTTCTGGCTGGCATAGACAGTACGTGTGGTACCATAGAAAGCTAAGGCACCGCCGCTCGGGTTGAGCACGGCCGTTTCGCCGATGTTGCTGCCATACGCATCGAAGGGCATGACATCACAGGCACAGGTAATCCAAAGCGGCAGTTTAGTGCTCTTGTTTGTCTCGAAATCTTCGCGTAGCAATACAAACTCATGACTGAAACCATAGGTGGCTGCGTGTCCAGTGTAGTTCATCACCAATGCTCCGTCGCGCATCTGCTTCTTAATCTGCTTTGTGGCTTCCGGATATGTATTGCTGTTTGAGGAACTGACACGGGTGTATGCATCCCACATAATCTTATGCACTTCCATTTCAGGATACTTGTCAATGATGTTCTCTGCCACATTATTGGCATATTTCATGTGTTCGTTCTCGTCGCCGTCATCGCCCAGGAAATAAACGAGATTCTTCCACGGACCGGCATTCCGGTTACTTATGTAGGAGATGCACTTATCCACCATAATCTTGGCATCGGAGGCCTGAGCAACGGGGAAGCGCCCAATACCAATATCGCTCTTCTCACGAAGGATATTATAACCTTCACCATCATCAAGCAGTCCGAAGTAATCCTCCATGACATAGCTCTTTGTGTCGCTGAAGCTGTTCTCGCTCTCGTAGCAGAGCAGGAAGTCATCGGGACTGATGTTACGCCAGGCTCCGGAAAACATACGGTTATCCCAAGCACAGTCGCCAAAGAGCAGCAGGTAACGGGGTGCCACATCTTTACTTGCGGCTTTGTCGTATAGCATTTTCATGAAAAGACGGTAGGCTGTCGGATCAGGAGTGCCGCTGGAGAATTCATTATATATTTGGTCGGCACGGACAATGCCTACTCGCAGTCCGTCATAATGCCGATGCGCATCAGCCAGACGTTGTGCCTCGGAGAGCAACTTACCACTGGCAGGTATGATGAAGACCATGTCGAGGCTGTCAAGGCTGTGTAGGTTCTGGTTGGCAATATTGCCTACAATGGTAGGTTCCGGGAAGGAGGCAGCGGCATCGAATGCCACAAAGTGTTCTCCGCCATTATCAACGAGAACACTATAAGTGTTACCGTCCTGTGTGCCTGCAACCAATGCATCCTTTACTGACAGGCTACCGGTGCGGATGACCTTGACGTTAGTTCCGATGATGTCGAACTTTGCAGCATCATTCACCGGATTAGTAAAATCAATGTAGCCGTTCGGTATAGTGCTGAGCTTACGGTCGTAATTGTAGGCGAGATAGTCTAAGCGCGCCTTCTTGCCCGACTCTGCCCGAAGGTTTATACTGATATTGGCCGGTGTACCCTGGCTGGTCATGTCATAATTGCGCGTAGTGGATGTGGCATATACATAGTCTCCTGGAGGCTGAACACTAAAGGAATTTACTGGTGTCCCGTTGATGGTGACACCAACTTGGTTTGATGAGATGTCCGCTCCAGTGAAGACGACAGTCAGTTTCCCGTTACCTACAGGATCTGTGGCGGCGAGGGAATAGGTGTGGGAGCTATTGTTGGCATAGTTCTCATTGTCAAAGAGGTGACGTCCGATTGGATGCCAAGCGAACTCGTCCTTTTCGTAAAGGGTATGTGCCCTCGTGCTTGTATATGTTTGTCGAGCCCTTTCAGGGTCGCAGGTGAGTGTTTCCATTGTGGAAGGTGCATCCTCCTGTGTCAGGAAGTAATATGCATAACGGGCAAAGGTGTTGCTCGTGCGTGTGTCGTCCGTCCAATAGACTAAGCCGTTGCCCCAGAAAATCCAACTGTCCGTATGGCTGTTATAGTAGAGTGGCACCTCCACCATATCATCGTGGTGCGTGCCTTCGCGGATAAGTTCCGGCAGAAGATGCCCACCGTAGCCGTAGAGGTGCACATTGTCGGGATTGCTGAAGCCCATCTTCTTGAGCGTGGCGCGAGAGAACTGGTAGAGACCATCTGCTGTGATACTGACTTTTACCCATTTCCCGCTTGCCAGTTTGGAGTTGGCTGCATAGCGTGCTGTGCCTGATGCCTTTGATCGGGCATTGAGCCTTCCGCTCGGGTTGGCATTGATGACAATCTGTGCGCTGATGAGTTTTTCGTACCTTGTACCTTGACGGCGGATAGGGATGAACGAGATGTCGAGCAAACCCTTTCCACGTTCTATGCCGACAAACGTTTCGATATCAATCGTCTCGCTGACAAGACTGTCAAAACGTTCTGCCACCTGCGCTTCCTTGGCACTTAGTGGAGCATATTCCGGATAGAGCAGCGAAACGGTGTAGTTGTGCGTTCTGTAGTCGGTCTCTAATGGTACCACTTCGGAATAGACAGGCAGCACAGAGTCTATTTGCATCTCGTTCCAGTCGAGGCTGGTAAAGGACAACTCTTGCTGCGCCCTGATGCCCAGCGTCACAGCCCCAAGCACCAAACATATAGAAAGAATTCTTTTCATAACTCAAAATTAGTACATTCAAAGTTCAAAATACCCTTCCCCGAGGGGAGGCAGAGGGGGCCTTATTTCACATTAAACTCCAGCAGCTTTTCTCCCTCGAGGAAACCCTCCAAGTGGTCGTCAATGTTGACCGGACCCACACCGACAGGCGTTCCTGTGAAGATGATGTCGCCCGTCTTGAGCGTGAAGAACTGGCTGATGAAGCTCACCAGTCTGTTGACTCCGAATATCATGTCGGCCGTGCAGCCTGCCTGAACCTGTTCACCGTTGCGAAGCAGGTGGAAGTGCAACTCCTGGATGTCCTTCCCGTAGCGTGCGAGCGGCACCCATTTGCCGATTGCGGCACTCCCGTCGAAACCTTTGCACAGGTCCCAGGGCAGACCCTTCTGCCGTAGCTGTACCTGCAGGTCGCGAGCCGTGAAGTCAATCCCCACAGTCACCTCGTCGTAGTAGCGGTGCGCAAAGCGCTCGGGGATGCTGCGCCCCAAATGGTTGATGCGTACACAAAGCTCTGTCTCGTAGTCACATCGCTTCGTGTATGCCGGGATGAAGAACGGTTTGCCGCCTGAGAGCAGCGCAGAGTCAGCCTTTGTGAAGACCACAGGCTCCTCTATATTTAATAACGAATTTTGCAGCTCTTTATTGTGTGCTGCATAATTCATTCCTATGCCGAATATCTTCATTTCCTGCGCAAAGATATATAATAGTCACCTACATATCACCAGACCAACCATGACCAAGGTCCCAATGTTCATCATAGACAAACTCGAAATACGGAAGGGAAAACTCCTCTTCTATAAGGGTAGTGAGTTCATCAAGCACAGGCTCTGCCCAATGACCAACAAGAACAATGAACTTGTCGATGTTCCAGGCCACACGACCTCTTGGAACCTGGGTATAATCACCTTTGAACTTAGTGTCTTCGTGATTAGCTTGTGCCTTAAAATACTCTTTAGCCCATACCTGTCTATGCAGATGAGGATAATTGATAAATGGAAGACCTTTGTCAGCCGCTTCTTCAACCATCTTTGGAGTAATTTCCTTCTTGCAAACGCCAAAGAGGGAATTGTCGTTAGGATCATACCAGAAGATACCAATGCAAGGCATTTGCTCATCAAAGGCTTTCATGTCGGCCATTTGTCTCTTATGTTCTTTGTCTGTGAGATGAGTCATAATATTATCATTTCACTGCAAAAGTACATATTCCCTTTGAATTGACAAACTAAAACACTATAAAAAATATGAAAACAGACAAGAATCGCCTTGTTTCGAGTATCAAATTAAGCATATCAAGGTAGATTGTCGGATTGGTGCTGCCCGACTGCTCGTTTGGTGCGCACAGATTAGTAAGTTGGTGCTGACCGATTGCTCGTTTGGTGCGCACAGATTTACGGATTGGTGCTGACCAATTGCTTGTTTGGTGCGCACCGATTAAAGATTGGTGCTGCCTCACGTGGCTGCAAGGGAGCCAACGGCCTGAAAGGCCAGCAAGCCTTTAGCCCAGGGCACCGCCCTGGGTATATTGTACGGAAGGAACCCGCGCCCTGTAAGGGCATAAGCTCCGACCTGACCGACAATCAGCTCCGGGCTGACTCGCGGTCCTCTCCGACCTGACTCACGAGGGGGTAGAATATTGAATGAATCAGGTTATAAAGCAGAGCAATTATAGATTTCTCATTTTATAATTTTTTGTAACATTTACCCTCTATTTTCACCCCTTTTTCATACAAAACCAACACCTTAAGGCAAATGACATAAAATGACATTCAAATGACATAGAAATGACATCGATTGTTTCGGCAGAAAAGGATATATTTACGCCCGTAAAGTGTCATTTACGACAAAAACGCTATTAAATTAACCTCAAAACAACACTTAATATACACCATCATTCACAAAACTAAAGCAGACAGTTTCAGATAATTCCCGTAATACATTATATTTATTTAAAAACAAAACATACACTATGAAACCAAAACAATTACTATTAAGCTTGCTTGCTCTATTTGCGAGCATCACGGCAAATGCCTACAATGCAAAGATTAACGGCATCTACTACAACTTCTCGGGAGACGAGGCAATAGTGACCTATCAGAACATGTATGTCTATGATCATGTTAGTGTTATTTCTGATTATTCTGGTGCTGTGGTCATTCCCCAATCTGTTACTTACAATGGCACGACTTATAGCGTGACCAGCATCGGTGACGATGCCTTCAATAATTGCAGCGGCCTGACCTCCATCACCATCCCCAACAGTGTGACCAGCATCGGTGGCAGAGCATTCTCGGGTTGCAGCGGCCTGAAAAAGGTTATTGTGCCAGACATTGCGGCATGGTGCGGTATTTCGTTCGATGGTATTCACGCAAATCCTTTATATATTACACACCATCTTTATAGCGATGAAGTAACAGAAATTACAGACCTTGTCATCCCCGATGGTGTGACAAGCATCGGCGACAGAGCCTTCTCCTATTGCAGCGGCCTGACCTACATCTCTATCCCAAATAGTGTGACCAGCATCGGTAACAGTACCTTCTCTGGTTGCAGCGGTCTGACCTCCGTCATCATCCCAGGTAGTGTGACCAGCATCGGCAACTCGGGCTTCTATAATTGCAGCGGCCTAACCTTCGTCACGATAGGCAATGGTGTGACCAGCATCGGCAACTTTGCCTTCTATGGTTGCACTAAACTGACCTCTGTCACCATCCCTAATAGTGTCACCAGCATCGGCAACTCGGCATTCGATTTCTGTATTTAGAGACCTCTAAACAACCATGAATAACACAAAACAGCTAAACCTAAACCATTGTATTACAGCGACTTTTAGATTTTAACACTTCGGAAGGCATTTTTGGTTGCTTCGGAAATTCCCCATATATTTGCAACGTATTTCTACCGCAGGGAATTTACGAGGCTTTTTTTTGCCACATCGTGAGCGGAGTTGACAAGGGTTTCTGATGGGTTACGACAGATGACAGATTCCTGACCCGCTTTTGAGGAAAGAAACATCGTGACGAAAGGCGACAATGATAGTCCATGAGTGACATAGGTTTACTTGCGGAGAGGTACAACAGAGAATATGTTGAACCCATAAATATCGCAAGTATGCCAAAGACCAGAAAATGCGCTCATTGTGGCAAGGTTTTCACCACAAACAGCGGAATGCAGAAGTATTGCTCGGATGGAAAAGCCGCGCGCGTTTGACCCCCGAGGGCAAGCGGCGTTGACCCCGTCGGGCAAAATTTGATTGACCCTTAGCGGCAAAATAAAAATGACCCCCTGAAGCGATTGCTTTTCGGG
>JAGCNQ010000267.1 GCA_017645845.1 Bacteroidaceae bacterium | reverse complement strand
CGACATCTCCAAGGACAAGTTCACCGCCTGCCTTTACATGTATGACAGGGCAAGCGACGTGGGCTGTTGCACTAAAAGTATCGACTTCGCCAACACGAAGTCAGGTTTTAACCAAATGGTCAGGTGGAGCCGCAAGGAAGCCGTAAAGAGCCATCCTCTAACCTACCTCATGGAGCCTACAGGCGTCTATTACGAGCATCTGGCCTATCACCTGCACAAGATCGGCCAGACAGTCTATGTGGTGCTGCCCAACAAGGCCCGCAAGTTCTGCGAGTCAGAGGGAATCAAGACCAAGACGGACGCGATGGATGCCCGCTGCCTGGCACTAATGGGGTGCGTCAGCCGTAAACTAAAGCCGTGGTCACCACCTGCAGCGATCTATCGAGAACTGCGCCAGATGACGCGTTTCCATGCAGACCTCTGCGAGGTCAGGACATCCGTCGCAAACCGTATGGAGGCACTCGACCACATGGAGGGCATCGCTAAGTCCGTCCATAAGAACTGCGAGAAACTGCTACAGGAGATCGACACGCTGATGGAAAAGAACGGCAAGGCTATCATGAAGAAAGTCGCGGAGGACAAGGAACTCCTGGCAAGGGTGAAGCGCATAGCCACTGCCAAGGGACTCAGAGAGCCGACCATAGTATGCGTCATTGCCGAGACAGAAGGCTTCCACTATATTGAGAACCGCAAGCAGCTCGTAGGTTATGCAGGTCTTGACGTGAAGGCAAAACAATCCGGCAAGGATGATCCCAGGCATTGTATATCAAAGAAGGGCAACGCCCATATACGCGCAGCACTCTATATGCCTGCACTTGTCGCAGTCCGCTACAATAGACAAATCAAGGCTGCATATGGCAGAATCTGCCAGAAACATCCCAACGAGAAGATGATAGGTGTCACAGCTGCTATGCGCCGTCTGCTGTTGCTTATCTACACATTATGGAAGAACGGAGAGGAATACGATGAGACACGTGACACGACGCATACACCAAGGAAGAAGGAACCTGAGCCTGAATACGGGATCGGAGGACTGCATAGGAAGAATAGATAACGAACCAGTAGACTGGGATGCAGTGGATGAGAATGACGAGCCGCCTTTCTATCAAAAGTGGCTGCGCCTCGAAGCTACAGCCACACGGGATAGTACAGAGCTGGCATATACCAGCGACTTCCCTAAGTGGCTGCAAAGGTAACAAATTTTTGCGAAACAACAAAGGAATAAGCTAAAAACATATCGCACATTATATGTCCTGCTCCACAATTCATATATGAAGCAGGACATGGAAGGTACGTTTCAAAAGCAAATAGAAACCTCAATTGTTAAATTGTTCTATTTTTCTTTCCTTTTATTTGGAGATTAACACAGAATCTGTCCCCTCTATGTTGCAAACCAAATAATTGGTTCGTTTTTTAGCATTGTTTAATTGTTTTATTATCGTTTTTACTATATTTTACTAACATATTGTCAAGAAATCCCCTTCCAGACACGTTCTTGTTGTGTCTGGACGATTGCATAAGCAACAGGTTGCCGGATCAGACTTCTATTAGATGTAGTGAGCCTTGGCCACTCATCAGATTACTTCTTCAGATCTTGGAGATAATGCCACAGATTGTGTAAAGATGTAGTCTTACTGACTCATCACTCGTTCCTAGTGGTCATTGTAATATATGAGAAGTCTGTCCGACTTTTATACCTGTTGATATGCATGTTGCTGGTTATCTCATTAAGACAGCACATACGCTTTCTTCTTCTTCATGACGGCATAAGCCTTACAAGCGAGTTTCCTGGCCACCTTGATGATTGCCTTCTGAGGGTTCATGCTCTGACAACAGTTGGTATAATAGCATCCCAGTTGATAATCTCTATGGATAGCCACCCAGCTTGCCTCTATGATGAGCGGGCCGAGTTGTTTGTTGCCTCTGAAGGTCTTTACCCCATTTACTTTCTTCTCGCCCGAGTCGTGGCATGTCGGGATAAGTCCGAGGATGGCGACAAACTTGCGTTCGTTGGGGAAACGCATGAGATTGTTGTCATACTCTGTCAGTATTGACATAGAGGTTATCAGCCCGAATCCTGGCACAGACGACAGTAGGGAGAAGTTTTCTTTGTACTTGTCCGCTGTGCTCAAACGGCGGATTTCACGGGTAATGGCCAATATGTCCTTCCTGATATGTTCCACCTGATTGCATAGTAGCATGAGTGTCCGTTTCTCCTCAGAAAGCAGCTCCACATCCTCACGCAGCCATTTTATAAAGTTCCGTGACCAGTGTGTCCCCTTTTTGCTGAAACGCTCAGGGTATACAACCCCTTGCGTATAGAGCAGGTGCTTTGTCCTGTTCTTTTGTCGTGAGAGATCCCTGATGAACCGCTGACGTAGGCGTATGAGGTTCGTGTCGTCCATATAGCACTTGTCTTTGATGTAGATACCGGTCAACTCGCCACGCTTCAGCGACCATGCGATCTTCTCGGAGTCCACGGCATCCGTCTTCATTGCCTTCTCCTTACCTGTAGTCGGAATGTCTGCAGGGTTGACCACGATGTTCTCAAAGCCCTGCGCCGTCAGAGCATAATGGACGGAAAATCCACAGAATCCCGTTTCGTAGGCTGACTTGAAGTGTGCCTCGGGGAATTTCTTGTTCAGTCTGTCAAAGAGCTCTTTTGCATCAGAATGCTGAGCGAATGAGTACTTGTAGCCGCTCTCAGTGAGCGTTGTCACGTGCCACGT
>JAGCNQ010000266.1 GCA_017645845.1 Bacteroidaceae bacterium | reverse complement strand
TCTGCCAGTCTTGACAACGTTTTCGAGTTCCTGTTGATGAGCGGCCTATCACTGCCTCAGGCAATGGCGATTCTGATACCTGAAAGCTTCAACGACAAGAACCCCATCAGCGAAGACCTGAAGGCTTTCTACGAATACCATTCCATTCTGATGGAGCCTTGGGACGGTCCTGCTGCACTTCTCTTTAGTGATGGACGCTTTGCAGGCGGTATGCTCGACAGAAACGGCCTGCGCCCAAGTCGTTACACCATCACCAAGAACGGCAAGATTGTCGTGGCTTCCGAGGTTGGAGTGATGGACTTCGAGCCAGGCGAAGTAGTCAGCAAAGGACGCTTGCAGCCTGGTAAGATTCTGCTCATTGATACGCAGGAAGGCAAAATTTACTACGATGGCGAAATCAAAGAGCAACTGGCGAAGGCGCATCCTTATCGCGAATGGTTGCAGACGAACCGCATCCAGTTGGAGAAGCTGAAGAGCGGCCGCCATGTTGAGAATGCGGTAGAGAACCTCGAACAGAAACTCATCACCTTCGGTTTTGGCCAGGAAGATATCGACAAGACAATTATCCCGATGGCGACTGCAGGTCAAGAGCCTGTTGCTGCAATGGGTAACGATACACCTTTGGCCGTCATCAGTGACCGTCCTCAGATACTTTTCAACTACTTCCGCCAGCAGTTTGCTCAGGTAACGAACCCCGCCATAGACCCCATTCGCGAGGAACTGGTAATGTCGTTGACGGAGTACATTGGAGCTGTTGGCACGAATATTTTGACGCCCGATGCCTCAAACTGCAAGATGGTTCGCCTGCCGCAACCAGTCTTGACAAATACGCAGCTCGACATACTATGTAATATAAGGTATAAGGGGTTCAACACAATTAAGTTGCCGATGACCAGCCCCCTCCCCACATCCCCAAAGGGGGAGGAGCCAGATTGGGACAAGGCTGGCGAGGCACTGAGGAATGCACTTGACAAGCTTTGCAAGGATGCAGAAGAAGCTGTGGATAATGGCTACAACTACATCATACTTACTGACAAAATAGAAATCCTCCCTCATGGGGAAGGTCAGGAGAGGGCTTTCTACATTCCCTCCCTGCTGGCTGTAAGCGCCGTTCACCATTATCTGATTAGCGTGGGTAAACGTGTACAGACAGCTCTGATTGTGGAGAGCGGAGAAATTCGGGAAGTGATGCATGCTGCGCTCTTATTGGGTTATGGGGCAAGTGCTATATGTCCCTACATAACCTTCGCTGTACTGGACGACCTCGTGAAGAAACATAAGATTCAAGAGGAGTACGCAACTGCTGAAGCCAATTACATCAAAGCAGTCGATAAGGGTCTGAAGAAAATAATGTCGAAGATGGGTATCTCAACTATTCGCTCGTATCGAGGTGCAAAGATTTTCGAGAGCATTGGATTGAGCGAGGACCTGCTGAGAAGGTACTTCGGCACAGAGGTGAGCACCATTGGTGGCATCGGACTGAAGGAAATTGCGAGGGATGCGATTCTATTGCACCAGCAAGGTATGGCGGTAGCAAATTCTTCACTCTTCACTCTTCATTCTTCACTTTTACAGAACAACGGCCAGTTCTCTTGGAGGAAGGACGGCATTCTCCATGCTTGGAATCCTGAAACGATAGCCAACCTGCAAATCGCCACTCGACTCGGCTCTTACAAGAAGTTCAAAGAGTGGGCTGCGATGGTTGATGAGAAAGAGAAGCCCATCTTCATTCGTGACTTCTTCGGTTTTAAGAAGGCTGCAAAGCCTACACCCATCGATGAGGTAGAGCCTGTAGAAAGTATTGTGAAGCACTTTGTGACAGGAGCAATGTCGTTTGGTGCTTTGAGTATCGAAGCACACGAGGCGCTTGCGCTTGCAATGAACAAACTCGGTACGCGCAGTAATACTGGCGAAGGCGGCGAGGACAATGCTCGGTATCATAGTGAAGTCGATGGCGTATCGCTCTCCAGTAAGACCAAGCAGATTGCAAGCGGTCGCTTTGGCGTGACGGCTGAGTACCTTGTAAATGCCGAGGAGATACAGATTAAGGTTGCCCAAGGTGCAAAGCCTGGTGAAGGCGGCCAACTGCCTGGTTTCAAGGTGAACGACATCATCGCCAAGACGCGTAACGCTATTCCGGGCATCTCACTCATCTCTCCCCCACCCCATCATGACATTTATTCTATTGAGGATTTGGCGCAGCTCATCTTCGACCTAAAGAATATCAATCCTACAGCAGCAGTCAGTGTAAAACTTGTTGCTGAGAGCGGTGTGGGAACAATTGCTGCCGGTGTAGCCAAAGCAAAGGCCGACCTCATTGTTATTTCTGGTTCTGAAGGCGGAACAGGAGCAAGCCCAGCCTCTTCTATGCGCTTCGCAGGTATTTCGCCAGAAATAGGTCTTGCCGAAACACAGCAAACGCTCGTCATGAACGGCCTTCGCAATCAAGTCCGACTGCAAACAGATGGTCAGCTGAAGACCGCAAAGGACGTTATCATCATGGCAATGCTGGGTGCCGACGAATTCTCGTTTGGTACTTTACCTCTCATAGTCTTGGGTTGTGTGATGATGCGCAAGTGTAATACCAACACCTGTCCTGTAGGTGTAGCAACACAAGACGAACGCCTCCGTGCCCGTTTCATGGGAAAAGCAGAGTATGTCGTCAACTACTTTACTTTCCTTGCCCAGCAAGTTCGTGAGTATTTGTCTGAAATCGGTGCCCACAAACTCAAAGACATCATTGGACATACGGAACTCATCGTTCAAAATGAAGAATTAAGAATAAAGGCTGCGAGTAAGCAAGAGGAGAGCCAAACAGGTTTGAGCTATCCCGAGCGTAAGCAGGCTCGACCGCAGGTCAAGAGTGAAGAATTTGCTGCCGCCCAAAAGTGGAAGACCATCGATTTCTCTCGTTTGCTGCATAGACCCGACACCGATAAGCCGCTTTATTGGGACCGTGGCGGGTTTACTCAGGTCAGCGGTGTTCGGGATGAAGAAATCATCAAGGCCGCACAGCCTGCCATCGAGCGAAAGGAAGAGGTGAATCTCGACTTCACTATCCGCAATACTGACAGAGCTATGGGCACGATGCTTTCGGGCATTATTGCCAAGAAATACGGGGAAGCTGGTCTGCCCGACGGCACCATCAACATCAAGTTCAAGGGCAGTGCTGGCCAGAGTTTCGGTGCTTTCGCGGTTCGTGGACTCAGTCTGAAACTTGAAGGCGAGTGCAACGACTACTTCGGAAAAGGACTTTCTGGTGGAAGTATCAGCATTATGCCTCCCATACGTCGCAGCGAAGACTTCATTGCGGAAAACAATATCATTGCCGGCAATACAGGTCTCTATGGTGCCACCAGCGGCGAACTGTATGTTAATGGCTGTGTAGGTGAGCGCTTTGCTGTGCGCAACTCGGGAGCCATTGCTGTCGTTGAGGGTGCAGGTGACCACTGCTGTGAATATATGACTGGCGGTCGCGTAGTGGTACTTGGCAAGACGGGACGCAACTTTGCTGCAGGTATGAGCGGAGGCATCGCATACGTATATGACCACGACCATACTTTCGACTACTTCTGCAACATGGATATGGTGGAACTGGGACTCGTGGAGGATGCAGCCAGCCGCAAGGAACTGCTGGAGTATATTCGCCGTCACTACCTCCACACGAACAGCCCCTTAGCCGGTCAAATGCTTGACGATTGGAACCGATATGTGGAGGACTTCATCCAGGTTGTCCCCATCGAATACAAGCGGGTACTAGAAGAAGAAAAGATGCAAGAACTACAACGCAAGATTGCAGAAGTGCAACGCGACTACTAAAGGTGAAAAAGGGAAAAAGGGAAAAGTGAAAAGTAAAAAAGGATGGAAAAAATAAAGAATTGATGAGTTGAAGAATGTTTCAATTTTTCATTTTTCAATTTTTTAATCTTTCAATTTTTAAATTTTTACAAAGATGGGAAATCCAAAAGCATTTCTGACTGTGCCTCGCAAAGAGGCTGGCTATCGCCCAGTTCATGACCGCATACACGACTTTGGAGAGGTGGAACAGACACTGAATACCCGCGACCGTCAGGAACAGGCCTCGCGCTGTATGGATTGCGGAGTGCCTTTCTGTCATTGGGCGTGTCCACTCGGCAATAAAGACCCGGAATGGAACGACGCCCTTTATCATGGCGAATGGGAAATGGCATACCGCCTACTAAAGAGAACCAATCCGTTCCCAGAGTTCACCGGTCGCATCTGCCCCGCCCTCTGCGAAAAAGCGTGCGTACTCTACCACACAACGGGCGAGGCAGTCACAAACCGCGAAAACGAAGCAGCCATCGTGGAACGCGCTTTCCTTGAGGGCTATGTTACGATAGAGCATCCTGTACGCAACGGCAAACGCGTCGCTGTTATTGGCAGCGGTCCTGCTGGTCTCGCTGCTGCCAATGCGCTCAACCTCATGGGCTACGAGGTTACAGTCTTCGAGAAGAACGAGGCAGCGGGAGGCCTGTTGAGATATGGCATCCCCAACTTCAAACTGAACAAGAAAATCATCGACCGCCGCATTGCCGTCATGGAGCAGGAAGGAGTCAAATTTATTTATAACAGCCCCCTCCCCATCCCTCCCCGAGGAGAGGGTATAGAGAACCTTCTTAAAGCCCTTGATAAACTAAGTAACGACTCCTTCCCCTCGGGGGAGGCCGGGTGGGGGGTCATCGTAATTGCCACTGGCACTCCTGTCGCAAGAGACCTTAAAGTTCCTGGCCGAGAATTGAAAGGTGTTCATCTTGCTCTTGAATTGCTTTCGCAGCAGAACCGCGTCCTTGCTGGCATGGAGTTCTCGAAGGACGAGCGCATCACAGCAAAAGGTAAGGATGTCCTCGTCATCGGTGGTGGAGATACGGGCTCCGACTGCATTGGTACTGCCCTTCGTCAAGGTTGCAAGAGCGTCACTCAGATTGAGATTATGCCCAAGCCGCCCGTAGGACACAATCCCAATACGCCTTGGCCCAACTGGCCGGTCATCCTCAAGACGACCAGCAGTCACGAAGAAGGCTGCATCTTAGCGAGAACAAATCCAAGATTTCATGAGATATGCCGAGCGTGCGCAGGATCGCCTGGAAAGCAAGGTTGCACCCGCCGTTGGAATATGAATACCCTGGAGTTCCTGGGAGAAAACGGTCATGTAACAGGAGTTAAGGTTCAGCCTATCGACTGGAAGCCGGCTTCCTCCCAAGAGGGTACGGGAGGGGCACCTGGAAGGCCAATTATGGTTGAAGCCGGCGAGCCAGAAGTCATCAAGGCCGAGTTAGTCCTTTTAGCAATGGGTTTCATGAAGCCCGAGCATCCGCAGTATCCGGAGAATGTCTTTGTCTGCGGCGATGCTGCTAATGGTGCTTCGCTTGTCGTTCGCGCCATCGCATCAGGTCTCGATACCGCCCAAAAGGTTAATGCATTCCTGCAAGACAAATGAAGTTGCAAGACTCCTCATCGCTCGATGCTTCAAGTCTCCCGCAGGTGCCCCATAACAACTTAGAGGCAATAAATGCAATGACCCTTTCAATCGGCGTACACTAACCAGGCAATTGGCGAATACCAACTGCCTGATTGCAAAAACGCCCCTTTCTGGTCCCGAAAACACCATAAACGGGGGCCAGCCAATTAAAGTTTATTGCGATACGCGGCCAGCATGAGAACGATGGCAAGTATTTTCTTGTAGTTCATCGTCAGTTTCTATGGATCATTATTCCATCATCATCTTCCTGCCGTTCACGATATATACACCCTTTGACGGATTCTTTACTCGGCGCCCGTCAAGGGAATAAATATCGCTGGCGACGTTGATGGTGGGGAGGGACATGCCGACAGGGTTTGCATCCATCAGGTAAACGTCGATCATGGGGTCGTTCAAGTTTGCATCGGCTGTTGTGAACCATGTGGAGTTCTTACTCAGGTCAGCAACGGTCAATTCCTTTGCACCGCTGAATACTTCCGTTTGGTTGTCTTCCGTGACTATCGTAGTGCCCCATCCGTCAGAGGTAGATATCTTATAGCCGGTAATATAGTAGTCACTTCCAACGCTAATGGTGAATTTGAAGTCTCGTCCCAAGTTGAAGTTTGTGGTATTAAATCCATTGTTATGGTCAGATTTAATGGTCACGACAGGCTCCGGCCCAGCGGAAACCCACTCTGATGCTGCCCATCCTTTTCCTATTTCCACTTCGCTCCCGTTTTGGTAAAACGCACCATCTGCATCCCTCTTGTATGTAACTGTAACTTTCTCTGTCACGGTGCCAGAGTCCCCGCCAGGGGTGAAAAGTCCTTCGATTCGCACTTCGCCATCAATGTATGAAGCGGGAATGGAGTACTCATGTGTTTCGCTGTCGAAAGCCGAGGCGGGGATAGTGATGGACTTGTACTGGCGGTTGTCGCGCACATATTCGGGGCCGTCGAGGTTGTAGCCATGGGTGATGACTGCACCCGTATAGGTAAAGTCTGGAGCAGGCTCCATCTTTATCTTGAATTCCTGTCCGAAGGGGATGCGCTTTTCGCTGAGCATGGTGCCGTCATCGGCAAGCACGTCGCCGTTAAGCTGGTTGGCAGAGATATCCACTTCCTCATCGTGAACATTGAGAAGAACGTCAAGTATTGCGCCGCCATTGCTTACAATCAGGTTGTTGGGGTCAGCGTTGCCGCCTGCATCGTCGCTGTCCCAGTCCACTTTCAGGCGCATACGGTAGATGCCGAAGGGCGTATCTTCCGGGATTTTGAAAGACGGACATGTGATGTAGCCGTTCGATACACTATTGCCGTTTGACTGGCTCTTTCCGAGGCTGTTGTAGCCTCCGAGGTAGGTGTAGCTTACCAACTCGCTGCCGGCAGCAGGCTTGTTATTTTCGATGACTGGCTTGAACTGTCCGTCGTTGTCCCAATCGACGTAGGCATAGCCGCTCATCCAATTTCCCGTGTACGACATCTTGACATTTACGGTACTGCCTGGGCGTGCCGTGATGGTCTTTGTCTCAACCTGATTGTTATAGACCTTTGTCTTGTCGATGGAAATGGTCTGTGTCTTTTCGCCTGTAGCTTTAATGGTGATGCTATTGAGTGCGCGGTCTGTGCGTGTGGGCTTCTGGTCGGCATCGAAGTTCACGGGGTAGAACGATGTCATGATGCGCGCCTTGGGATTGTCGTTAACCTCGATGTCGTCGAAGTATGCTACGAAGTCGCTAGTGCGGAGGTGTGGGGAGGCGAGGTCGGGAACGAAGACCAGGCTGTGAATGTCCACGTATTCATTCGTGCTGATGGGGAACACGAGGTCAGTCCATGAGCCATCGTTGATAGAACTGCTGGATGTCTCCCAGAATTGCTCCGTCTCGGGACTTTGTCCTTTCCAGTCGCGACGTTTGCCGAGACCTATCACCATGATGTTTGCTGTTTCGCCCTGTGGTTTCAGTACCATAACGTGAACGTAGCGTGTGGCAGTGGTCATGTGCAGCGTGTCAGCGAGGTCGATGCGCGCGCCGAACGTGTTGCTGCCGAAGCGTGAACGCTGCACGGCAAGCACCTTCGCGCTGGGATTGGGCTGGATGCCCAATTCCTCGTTAAGGGAAGTGTCGGGATTGTCCGTGATGCCTACATAGCTCTCAGGGGATGCTATTTCACCTGTACGGAATGGTGACTGCTCCCAAGTGTCGTAAACCCCAAGACGGCTAAATCCTTCGCCCGTTTCAAAATCTATCGTCTGTGCTGATGCAGGCAGCGTAACGGCAAGTGCTGCCATAGCCATATATTTTGTTAAGCTTTTCATGATTCAGAAATTATTTTGTTTGTGGGGTTAGAAAATAGAGAGTGTATGAAGCGTGGGACAGCCTCTTGCATCGTCGATGGTGATGCGCAGGCACTTTGCCTTCACAGCCGTATATGAAGATGTGCTTCCGCCAAGGGGAACGATGCGCTTGTAGCCGATTGTCGTTGTCGAGCCAGTGGCACGTTTCGTCCATGTTTCACCGTCCAGACTGGTCTCGATGGTGAAGCTTTTCACGCGCTGGCCCAATTTGATGTATTCCATTAGCATGACATAGTAGAACGACTGCTCCTCATCCCATTCCAGCGTGATGCTGGCAGAGAGGTCGCCATCATCGGTAGCCCAGTAGGTGTCCTTGTCGTCGTCTGTCACGTTGCCTATGCCATAGTTGCGTGTTGCTCCTGCCGCACGTGTGGCCGAGGCCGTGATGCTCTTGGCTGTCTTGGCTTTGTCGTTCGTCAGACGGTTATTGATGAGTGTGCCGAGTTGTTTTAGAACTGTCACGTCAGCCGAGGGCAGTTCGCCGTTTTGGTCGGGCGGGAAGTTGAGGATTAGGGTGGCGTTTCGCCCTACAGTTTCAAGGTATATCTTGAAGAGTGCGCTTGCCGTCTTTGGACTCTCACCGCTATGCCAGAACCATCCTTTGTCGGTGGCTTTGGCATCGCTTTCACCAGCCTTCCACTTCCAAGCGTACATGTTTCCGCTTTCGCCCCAGCCCATGGACCAGTTTGTTTCGCCAGCCCATCCGGCCTCGTTGCCAATCCATCGGGCTTCGTTGCCAACACCCCACATCACGCAGTTCGGAGCGATGGCATGAACGGTATCGCGCAAGTTGGGGATGTCGTAGTATGTCGCAGCATTGGGGATAGTGCGCGTCGTGTTGGCACCGCCGTAGTAGCCGGCGTGGTCGCCTCCCGTTGCTCCGTCGAACCACATCTCAAACTGGTCGCTGCCGTATTGTGCCAGTTCAAGGCACTGTGGCAGGAACACCTTGTTGACGTAATCGCTCGTGCCGTCACCCCAGTACTTGCTGTTCAGATCCCATGGCGATACATAGAAGCCATATTTCATGTCAAGTTCGCGGGCAGCAGCAGCAAAAGCCTCTGGGATATTCGTGTTGCGCCCGTACTCATTTCCGGCATTCACAACGCTGTGTGTCGTGGTGGCTGTCGGCCAGAGGCAAAAGCCGTCGTGGTGCTTGACCACCGCAATACCGCCTTTCATGCCTGCCGCTTTTACGGCTGTAAGCCATTGCTTAGGATTGGGCAGCTTCTTTGGAGCGAAATTCGACTCGGCCTCTCCGCCATTTCCCCATTCGGAATTGGTGAAAGTGTTCATGCCGAAATGGAAGAACGCATAGAACTCCGTCTCCTGCCACAGCAGTTGGCGTTCGCTCGGAACGGGATGCACAGGTGCCGGCTCATTGTCGGCAATGCTGTAGGACTCGTTGACAGGCACAAACTGGTCAGTGGCGCGTGGCTCACTATAACCTGTGGGAGCTTCGGAAGCAGTAGCCTGTTCCCAGCCCACCATGCTTATGCACAGCAGGGCGGTAAGGATAAGTGTTTTATTCATCATATTTGGATTTATTAGTCATTGGCGGAATAAAATCAGTGTTTGATGTAGAGTAAAGCGGTAAATGTACTCTCGGTAGATTGGATTTTTGCTGCATATCTTTCCTCTTGATACTGTTGCAAAGATACGACAAATATTCGAGATTACCATCATAAACACAAAAAAAGGGAATTGTTCACTCTTAAAATACCCTCAAAAAACCGTAACCTTAACCTTGACGATAACCTTCTTGCGCACTTCGTTGCTCAGGCGGCAGAGCCGGAAGACGTTCTCGGATGTTTTAGCACTGAGGCGCGATTCTTAGACTCTTTAGAGCAAAGGCGCGATTGTAGTCGCGGAGGTAGTCGCGGAACGACAGTATGTCAAATTTACGATTTTTTGGGGCAGAAAGAAATAACAAAAGATCAAAATATAGGCTCCTTAAACCCCCGTTCTCCCCATTTTGGGGGAGTCAGAGTGGTTTTTAACTTCTTGAT
>JAGCNQ010000265.1 GCA_017645845.1 Bacteroidaceae bacterium | reverse complement strand
GAACTTGCGTTTGTTGCCTGCAAGGTCGGAGGAGAAAGGATATTTGACGATGCTGGCTAATGTGCTGTATGTCATGACAAATCCACCCTTGCGTCGTCCTTTGAAGTGGTGCGTCAGGAGACGGAAAGCATTGGCGTTTCCCTCAAAATGTATCAAATCGTTCCATTGATGCAAAGTGATGCCGTCGCCAGTTTCTGGGCAGATATAATTTTTAAGGAACTGTCCGTCACCCTCGCTGAAATAGGTGCCGATGGCTTTCTCACCGCTGTGTCCGAAAGGCGGATTGCCAAGGTCGTGCGCTAGACATGCCGCACTAACAATATTACCAAGCTCAGTAAAATGTGTGCAGTAAAGTTCGGGATGCTTCTGCAAGATGAGTCGGCTTACATCGTTACCAAGACTTCGTCCTACACTGCTCACTTCAAGACTATGCGTGAGGCGATTATGCACAAAAATGCTTCCGGGTAGAGGGAAAACTTGTGTTTTATTCTGCAAGCGGCGAAAAGGTGCTGAGAAAATAAGGCGGTCGTAGTCGCGTTGAAACTCTGTGCGATCATCACTCCTTTGCTGCATCTCCTCTTGTCCAAGGCGTTTGCTGGAGAGCAACTGTTCCCACTTCATTATAGAATCATTAACCATAAAACATTGACTTTTCTCCCTTGGGGAAGGTTTGAAATGACTATTAATTTGTGGGTTTATAAAAGATGCGATTCGCACCGCTGGTTATCTGTACCAACTCTGGATGTTCAGCAGCAAAAGTGTCGATGTGACGCATACGCTTTTCCTGGAGAATTTCATCAACAGCAATGAGAATTCCTGTCTCTTCTACATCACCGAATCCATCATTAATAGCTGTACCGAAGAGTTTCATTGTTGGACTCAGCCCCATGTATGCATTAACCAATGGCGGAATGTTGTAGCCCAATGCACGCACTTCACGGTTAAGGATACGGTAGTCGGCCTTAAAGTCGTCTTCTGTGAAAAGCCGCCTAAATTGTTCTGGGTCGTGCCAGAGTTTGAGGGGCTGCATGGGATAAATAAGGTTGTCGGGGTCAGGGAAGTGCTTATTGAGGAAATAGAGGATCATATCGCGAGCCATACGGTCATAACTGGGGTACATGGTGAATTTTCCGAAAAGATAACGCACCGTAGGTTCAATGACGACGATGGCACCAAGTCCGTCCCATAGATTGTCGAGGGCAAAAATACCTTTCCTGCCGCGCAATGTACTTTGGTATTCGAGAGTAACGAAACTACGACCCAATTCAATAGTCCAAGGTGCATAATCGCGCATGAAACGTTCGGAGAAACGGAACATGTGGCTTGTGGCAAGGATAGGTTGGCCGTTAGGTGCTATTTCCCAATCTTTTCCCAGGATGTAGCGGTATCCACCAATTATTTCTTCTACCTCAGGGTCCCAGACCAGGATTTGCTTGTAACAGTTTTCGCAGGTATCGAACTCGTCAAGGTCGAAACTCTTGCCTGTGCCGCCTCCAGCTGCGCGAAAAGCAATCTCACGCAAGCGGCCGATTTCGCGTACTACATGCGGAGAGTCATGCCAAGTTACCACGTAGACCTCGTTATTACTCTTGTTGGTCATGCGCAACCGCTTGTCCAATGTTAATTCTGACTTAAGTACCTCTGCGGGAATGGGATCTGCTATATGCTCCATTTTATTGTGTATCTGATTACTCGAAATATTCTCTTATATTTCATAAACTCTATCTTGCACCCATCGTCCCCATTGGGAGGGTGTCTTTGTCTTGTCGAAGGTCTGCCAAGGGATGGGTTTCCCGATACGTACAACGTAGTGGTTGCCGCGACTGCGATACATTTCATCAGGCAGAAGTACCCTGGATAAGTTGGTCAAGTGCAGAAGATCACACCAACGGCATACATTGTAGAAACGATTGGAGTTTTGGCCTTCGAAATGGATAGGTACGATGTCACGATGATGCTTTACACTCTTTATAATGAAAGCTTTGTTCCAGGGAATGTCGCGTATGGTACCATCGTCTTGCCGTCTACTACAGAGACCTGCAGGAAACATGATAACATGGCAATCACTAGCAAAGGCTTTTTCCACAGTGGCAGGAAAGGAACGGGAATTTTTGCCTAACTTGTTAACGGGAACACAGAGGGGAGCCAAACCCTCCAGATTCATGAGGAGGTCGTTGACAAAATATTTTATCGTTCCATTATAGCGTTCACCAATAATCCATCCGAGTGTGACACCATCAATACCTCCAAGGGGATGGTTGCTGACAAAAGTATATAGACGTCCGTCATTGGGAAGGTTCTCACGACCCTTAACATCAATTGTAACGCCGAGATACTCCATAGCGCCCTGACAGAAATCAACGCCTACTTTTCCTTTGCGTAGATAAACATTTATAAATTCTTGATGGATGATACGTGCCAACAAAGCAGTCAGCCACTTTGGAATGAACTTAGCATATTTTCCAGAACGATCTCTAACAATGTGGTCTATATTGATTTCCTTAATATCTGAATTCATGTATTAAAATTTTTAAAATCTCTTTCCAAATAGAAGATGGAGAGGGTGCTCACTTAGTTAATTGTGAGTGGTCTGTTATTGATGAAGTAATGTCCGCGCGGCAACCCCCCTAGCCAATTGGTACCTTTATTAAGTCGCGCAGTAATGTAGAGAACACCATTGTGCGTGTATATAGGCAAAAGTTGGTTATGATCACTCTGTATCTGAACAACGCGCCCTGTGACAGTTATTTGCACGGGAAATGCCGAAGTATTCATCTTTCGATTGGAAGGTATTTCAGGTGTTCCGTCTGGGCCTGAAGAAAGTGAAGAAGGTATGGTAACAATCAGAGAGTCTGGATTGCGACGTGCTTGTAATTTACGCTTGCGCTCTGCCCCCTCCATAGGCCACCATATTATGGAAGCTAGCAGCAATAGGCAAATTCGTTGTGTTGATATCCTTCTCATAAAAAACTTTTTCTTATTTCTTCAAAGGGTTCCAGCCTTGGGCTTTGAGAACAAACTCTCCTCCGTCGCGTGTCACGAGAGCACACCCCTTGTCAACTTCTGTCATATAACCAATGACATGAATATCTTCAAGAACAGAAATAGTATCGTTTTGCGCAAGGGGAACTGTAAAGAGCAGTTCGTAATCCTCTCCGCCATTAAGAGCGCAGGTACTAACGTTCATGTTCAGTTCTTCAGCCATTGCAACTGTTTGGTAGTCAAGAGGCAAACGTTCTTCGTAGATACGGCATCCTGTCCCGCTTTGATGACAGATGTGCATCAGTTCGCTGCTTAGGCCATCACTTATGTCCATCATGCTTGTCGGATGGATGCCTGTCTTCTTCAAAGTAGTGATGATATCACCTCGCGCTTCGGGCTTTAATTGCCGCTCAAGCAGGTATTCTCTGCCTGAGAAATCGGGTTGAGCGTCGCGCAAGAGTTCCATTTGCTTCTTATTACCGCTGCGGCGTGCTTCCTCTATCTGCTCATTATAGATTGCTTTCTCACGCTCCAGTAATTGCAATCCCATGTAAGCAGCACCAAGGTTGCCACTGACACAAATAAGGTCGTTAGGCTTTGCACCACTTCGTAGCACGATGTCATCCGAACGTGCTTCACCGATAGCTGTGATGCTAATAGCGAGTCCAGTGAGGCTACTAGTCGTATCGCCGCCAATAATATCGACATTCCATTTTGCGCAAGCCATTCGCATTCCAGCGTAGAGTTCTTCAATATCCTCTACACAAAACTTGCTACTGATGGCCATACTGACAGTCACCTGATGAGGCTGTGCATTCATGGCAAAAATGTCACTCAAATTGACCATTATGGCTTTATATCCCAAATGACGCAAAGGAACGTATGTGAGGTCGAAATGGACACCCTCCATCAACAAGTCTGTGCTGACAACGGTTCGCAGACCTTTCGTTGGCGAGAGGATAGCACAATCATCGCCAATGCCCTTAACGGTGGTCGCATCCTTCGTTGTTATGTCTTTAGTTAGGCGTTCAATAAGGCCAAACTCACCTAGTTCCGAGATTTCCATTTCTTATCAACTCTAAACAATAACCTTTAAACAGCCTTCACCATTTCTTCCATGATGGTTGCCATAAGAGGCTGAACAGCTTCTGCTGCACGCAATACTTCCTCATGTGATATTTTGACAGGCACTTCCATACCGCCTAAGTCGGTAATGATACTCATGCCAAAGCAACGAATACCGCAGTGATGGGCCACAATGACTTCGGGCACAGTACTCATACCGACAGCATCAGCTCCCCAACGGGCAAACATGCGGTACTCAGATGGTGTTTCGTAGGTTGGGCCTTGAGTGGCAAGATAGACGCCATGCTGTACTTTAATATCATGTTTGGCTGCTATGCTGTCAGCCTGTGCGATAAGTTCACGGCTATATGCTTCACTCATGTCTGGGAAACGTGGTCCAGTAGGGATGTTCGGACCATGCAGAGGATTCTCTGGCATGTAATTGATGTGGTCGGTAATAATCATCAAATCACCTATTTTGAAGTTGAAATTGGTGCCTCCCGCAGCATTACTAACGAAGAGTGTCTTGATGCCCAGTTCGTACATCACACGTACAGGGAATGTCACCTGCTGCATGGTGTAGCCTTCGTAATAATGGAATCGTCCTTCCATTGCCATTACGTCCTTGCCGCCAAGACGCCCGAAAATGAGTTCTCCGGCATGACCTTCGACTGTAGAGACAGGAAAGTTTGGGATATCGCAATAAGGAATGGACAGAATCCTTTCAATGCGTTCTGCCAATTGTCCAAGACCTGTGCCGAGCACAATGGCTATGTTTGGTGCATTAGGCATCCTTTTGCGAAGCCATTCTGCTGTTTCTTTTATTTTTGCATACATAGTCTGTTATTTTTTTTTCAAGTTTGTTTTTTTCGTCCCGCATAATGCATACCTCAATGGGAAGCACATAGGTACTCTGCCGCACCTCTTCGCTAATCCCTTGCAAATGTTGTAGCCGAGCCGCATCCTTTTCTGTAGTAATAATGATATGAGGCTTCGGTAAAGCGTGCAATGCTTGCTGTATGGCATCTACATCACGTTTGGTGTAGTAGTGATGGTCGGGAAAGGTAAGAGGTGTGATGTGTTGCACGAAACGTCGTATATCCTGTTCCATTTGCCGAGGGTTGCCGATGCCGGTAAGCAGCAATACATGAGTGTTGTTCTTGCGCAGCATATCAGGTTCCATAGTGCCTTTGCCCCAAAGTTGATACATGGTCCCGTAGTTGAAGGTACTGAAGAAAAGTTGCTGATAGGGCCTGATGTGTAATGCTGACAGTATGACTCGGAAGCCCATCGCCATGATGTGCTGTGGACATTTCGTGACGATAACCGTTGTTGCGCGGCGGATGGAAGAGGCACGTTCGCGGAGGCATCCTGCTGGTAGAAGACAATCGTCGGAAATGATGCGATGATAATCTACCAATAGAATATTGTATCCAGCCTTAACATAGCGGTGTTGGTAAGCATCATCTAATAAAATAACCTCTACGTCCTTTGTCGCTTCATCTGTGAGAAGCCGCTTTATGCCGCGCCGACGGTTTGCGTCCACTGCAACATAGACAGTTGGAAACTTCTGTTTTATTTGCCACGGCTCATCACCTATCTCCTCTATTGTGGAATTAACCGAAGAAAGGAAATAGCCCCTCGTTTTGCGTTTATAGCCTCGGCTAAGTACAGCCACACGATAACAATCGGAAAGGAGACGGATGAGGTATTCCACATGTGGGGTTTTGCCTGTGCCTCCAACAGTGATATTACCCACATTGATAATGGGAATGTCATATGACACAGAACGTAGAATGCCCAAATCGAACAAGGCATTGCGGATGTCCACAGCAACTCCGTAGAGCCAACTGAGTGGCATCAGCCATCTACGTATCTGCGTCATGTCACCTTCCATTGTCTGCTTTCAAAAAAGAGTTAAGAAAGACACGTTAATCTCTAATCCTATTTCACTTGATGTTTGGGTCAAATGGCATACGTGCCTGCACGGGATCCAACTTGCCAATGCGTTTGATGAGTGCGAAGGTAGAATAGTATTCGCCCAAGGCAGCACGCATCTGGCTTTCCAAGTATTCATTGCTGCTTTTGTCAAGCAAGGTCACGTACCAAGGAGTCGGACTAGGATAACGTCCCACAGTGTACTTCTCCAATTCGGCTAGTTTGGCGGCAGCTTTGATGGCATCCTCCAGATTGCCCAATTTGTCAACAAGGCCTATTTTAAGAGCTTGTTCGCCAGTCCATACACGACCTTCAGCAATTGCCTTGACACTATCCTGTGCCATACTGCGACCTCCGGCAACACGTCCAGTGAAGAGTTCGTAACCATGGTTAATGTAGTTCTGTAGTTTTGCAGACTCATTGGCATTGAAGGGGCGGCCCATTGCACCGAAATCACTCATGGCGTTGGTCTTAACTACGTCAAAAGAAAGACCCAGCTTCTGGGTGAGGAGTTCGCTTGCGTCGGGAATCATACCAAAGATGCCGATACTTCCTGTTAAAGTCATTGGCTCAGCCCATATCTCGTTGGCACCACAACTGATGTAGTAGCCACCGCTTGCAGCCATACCACCCATGCTAACTACAACAGGTTTCTTTGCACGCAGCAGTTGTATCTCATGCCAAATCTGTTCACTGGCATAAGCAGAACCGCCAGGACTGTTGACGCGGATAACGACAGCTTTCACATCGTCGTCTTTGCGCAGTTTTTGGAGGTCTGTCAACGTTTCCTTTGTGGTGATGCTATGCTCTTGGTTAAACCCCATGCTTGGACTGTCGTTTATTTCACCATATGCATAATATACTGCCACTTCTTCATCCATCTTGTCGCCAAGGTCGTCACTTGCTGCCACATTAGCCAGTGTTGTGAAAGTAAGGTCATCATCGTCTTTCAGTTCCAAACGTTGCCTCAGAGCTTCCTTCACGTCACTCAGGTAGCCGATTTTATCGACAAGTTTGTTCTCAACATAGACATTAGATTCGCACAGAATGGTTAAACTGTCAGCCATCGCATTAAGTGCTTCAACATCTAACTTACGGCTTTGTGCCACATCTTTCAACATACCGTTCCAGATGCTGCTTAGATAACTATGTACCTGTTCGCGGTTAGCATCGCTCATCTCTGTGCAAATGAAGGGTTCCACAGCGCTTTTGTAAGTGCCGACTTTGAAAACCTGCATTTTGACACCAAGTTTCTTCATGAGACCAGTAAAGAATATGGGTTGACTGGACATACCGCTCCAATCTACCATTCCACTAGGGTTGAGGAAAATCTCATCGGCAGCGGAACAAAGATAATAAGCTCCACGAGAATAGGTATCACCATAGGCCACAATCCACTTACCGCTTTCCTTGAAATCAAGCAGTCCCTGACGCAGTTCTTCCAATTCTGCAGGAACAGCAGCCAGAGAACCGCCCTCTAAATAAATGCCCTTGACTTTGTCATTTTTTGCAGCTTTCTTCAGAGCATCAAGAGCTTGGTCAAGGCCGATGATTGTCTCTTCGCCCTGATTGAAGATGTCCATTGGACTGCCTTCACCAGCACGTTCCACAATTTCGCCCTGTAGTTTTATGCGCAGGATACTGTTCTTTTCCACTGAACCGGATACGCCTTCGCTGGCAATCATGCCAGCTAAAGAAACGATGCTGATAATGGTAATAATGATGCTGGTCAGGATAATACCTACAATCGTGGCCAGCGTGTACTTAAGAAAGTCTTTCATAATTGTATAAATTGTATAAATGTTAATAACATATTTTTTTTATAAAAAGAATCAGGTTACAAAGTTAGCATTTCTTACGCTTATCTCCAAAGCTTTTATGGGATTTTTTCAACATGTTCCATAAAGCCAATAAGCTTTAAGCTTTTTTAGGCTCTTCTAAGTGCCAATGCCGCTACAGACCAAATGCCGAGCAGAGCAACAAGCAGTGTCTGCAAGGTATGGACGATGAGTACAAACATAGCTCCATCCACCTGTTCTACACCATAGAGAACGAGGATAGTTTTGACTGCAAAATGCCAGGAACCGGCACCATTAGGAGTCGGCACCAGCACAGCATAGGTTCCTACGACGAAGGTAACGAGGGCAGCCAGTGGCCCAAGTCCTAAAGTGAAATCAAAGCAGAAGAAGGTGAGATAGAAATGCAGGAAGTAGCTTATCCAAATAGCTACAGAATATAATATGAAGAGAAATGGTCGTTCCACTTTTCGAATAGAAAGTAAACCATTCGAAAGGTCTGCAAGCACAGATTTTGTGTGTGAGAAAAAATGGAAGCGACGAGCCAATAAAAAGATGCAAAGTAAGGCCAGGATTCCGCACGCGGCTGTTACCAAATAACCTGTCAAAGAAAAGGTGCTAAGCACGCCGCTAAGCGACACACCGGTATGTTGGAAGAATGTTAGGAAAACGGGTATTTGTGTCAGGAATGTCAGAAATGAAAGTACCAGAATGAGCATCGTGTCAATGATGCGCTCTGTAACTACTGTTCCAATGCTGCAGCTGAAGTTTGTGTCTTCATAGCGTCGCAGTATACCACAGCGCAATACTTCTCCTACGCGTGGGATAACAAGGCTGCTGGCATAGCTAAGGAATACTGCATGGGTACATGTGGAGAGTCGTGGATGTTCACCTGCAGGAGCTAGTGCTTGCTTCCAACGCATTGCACGAAAAACCTGCGCCAATATACCGAACGGAAAACTCAGCAGCATCCAGGTCCAAGACATCCTGTGCGAGAGGGCATCCTCGAGTTCCTCCCAGCGTATGCCACGATACATCCACCACAGAATGCCTACAGCTAATGCCAGGGGCACTGCTATCTTAATAAATTTCCTTAACCTTTGCACAAAAACTCTAAACTCTAAACTCTAAACTCTAAACTTTTTCTTATCTTTGCACTGCAAAAGTACAAAATAACTATGAACTATGAACTATGAACTATGAACTATTTTGCCGTAAGGCCTAAAAAGTTCCTCGGACAGCACTTTTTGACCGATTTGAGCATTGCCAGCGCCATTGCTGACACAGTTGATGCCTGTCCAGATCTTCCTGTGCTGGAAGTTGGTCCAGGAATGGGAGTAATGACACAGTTCCTGATTCGTAAACCGCGTGAAATAAAAGTGGTGGAGATAGATTATGAGAGTGTGAAGTATCTGCGTCGTACCTATCCGGAACTTGAGGACAATATCATCGAAGACGATTTTCTGAAGATGCACCTGGAACGCACTTTCGGTGGTTCACCATTTGTACTGACGGGCAACTATCCATATAACATCTCAAGCCAAATCTTTTTCAAAATGCTCGATTATAAAGAGCTGATTCCCTGTTGTACAGGTATGATACAGAAGGAGGTGGCGGAGCGCATGGCAGCCGGGCCAGGTAGCAAGACCTACGGCATATTGAGCGTACTCATCCAGGCATGGTACAACGTGGAATATCTCTTTACTGTGGAGCCTGGCGTCTTTAACCCACCGCCAAAAGTTCGCAGTGCTGTCATTCGTCTCACACGCAACAATACCACCTCGCTTGATTGCGACGAGAAACTCTTCCGCAGGCTTGTTAAAACAACCTTCAACCAGCGTCGCAAGACTCTGCGCAATAATATCCGTCCCTTACTATCACAATTGGAAACGGAAGCTATTCAACATGAGAAGAAACTCGACTTTACAGAACTTCTTTCCGACGCCATAATGACGAAACGGCCTGAGCAACTCAGTGTACAGGAGTTCATTGACCTTACTCTGCGCATACAGGAAGAAATGCCCCATACTGCTCTTTAATTCTTTAACATCTTAACTTTTAATATTTAATTGGAAACTATTGACATGCGGCTGCTACAGCTTCTCTCGCAGACTTTTCCAAATAGTGAGAGTGCCAGCACCGAAATCATCAACTTGGAGGCTATTCTCAGCCTGCCAAAGGGTACAGAACACTTCGTGGCTGATATACACGGCGAGCACGAGGCGTTCCTGCATATCTTGCGAAATGCTAGCGGAAATATAAAAAGAAAGGTACACGATCTCTTTGGTGAATCGCTGCCAGAAAATGTTATGCGCGACCTGTGTACACTCATCTATTATCCTGAGAAACGATTGGAGATGATAGAGGAGGGCGCTGACGAGAACCTCTCCGACTTTTATGCCCGTACCCTGTTGCAACTCATACAGGTCTGTCGGTCGGTTAGTAGCAAATACACTAGAAACAAGGTTCGCAAGGCTCTGCCTGACCAATTTGTCTATATCATCGAGGAACTGCTACACGAAAGCCCTAACGATGATGATAAGGAGGCGTACGTCCACCGCATCGTCGAGACTATCATACAGACAGGACAGGCGCGGAACTTCATTGTGGCCATCTGTAATGTTATCCAAAAATTGAGTATTGACCAACTTCATATACTCGGTGATATCTTTGACCGTGGACCAGGTGCTCATATCATTATGGATTACTTACTGAATCGCGACAATTTTGACATACAATGGGGCAATCATGATGCTCTCTGGATGGGGGCTGCTGCTGGCTGCGATGCCTGTATCGCTATAGTACTGCGGCTATCGTTGCGCTTTGGAAACATGGCTACATTGGAAGAAGGTTATGGCATCAATCTTCTGCCGCTTGCCACCTTCGCGATGGAGACGTATGCCGACGATCCCTGCCAACGATTTCTCCCTAACGACCAAACGAACAATTCTCCAAACGACCAAAAGCAAGTACGCCTCATCGCACAAATGCATAAGGCTATTTCTGTTATCCAATTCAAGTTGGAGGGGCAGCTCATTCATGGGCATCCCGAATGGAATATTGACCGTCAAGGTACGCTTGAGAATATCAGACTCGATGAAGGTACCTATAGCTTCAATGGACAAAAGTATCCGATGCTCGACACGTTCTTCCCCACTCTTGACCCAAAGGACCCCTATTGCCTGACACCCGAGGAAGAAGACCTCATGCATCGCCTCCATCATTCCTTCCGTATTTCCGAAAAACTGCAGAAACACATTCGCTGCCTTTTCAGTCATGGCTCCATGTTTACTGTATGCAATAGCAATCTCCTTTTCCACGCTTCTGTTCCTCTCAATGATGACGGCAGTTTGCGACAAGTGTCAATCGATGAAAAGACATATTGTGGACGCGAACTCATGCGACATATCGACTTGCGTATGCGTTCCGCTTTCCAACATGATACACCTTGTGAACAGCGACTCCAGGCTCGTGATTACTTCTGGTATCTTTGGTGCGGTCCAGACAGCCCTCTCTTTGACAAGAGTCGCATGACGACCTTCGAGCGTTATTTCCTTGAAGACCACGCTACACATCATGAGGGGAAAGGTGCCTACTACCAACTTCGTGAAGACCCTGCCGTCTGTGCTCGCATTCTGGATAGTTTCGGCGTAGAGGGTGAGAATCGTCACATCATAAATGGTCATGTTCCCGTTCATGCAGGACAAGGCGAGAATCCTATCAAAGCAGACGGTATGCTTATGGTCATCGATGGTGGATTTGCGAAAGCCTATCACCATACCACAGGAATTGCCGGGTATACGCTTGTCTATCACAGTCGAGGTTTTCAACTCATTCAACATGAGCCGTTCACCAGTACTCAGGAAGCCGTTGCCAAAGGCACCGATATCAAGAGCAGTACCCAAATAGTGGAGATGATGGGGCGTCGCATTCGTGTTCGCGACACAGATAAAGGGCGCCAGCTACAGATGCAAATAAAGGAGCTGCGCGAGCTCCTTTATGCATACCGTCATGGTCTCATCAAAGAGAACACAAAGAGGTAGAGTTTATTTTACTATACCATCAACAAGGTGCTTCTTGGCTTGGTCTTTCACACTTTTAGCCTTTTCGAGAGCATCCTTTGCCTGAATGCTTTCGTCTTTCAAATTGCCTACGTTCTTTTGCAGAGACTCGATGTCATTCTTGTTTGCTTCCAGTTTCTGCTCCATTTTCTGCAGTTTTGCTTGTGCTTTGGAAACCTGCTGTTCTATTTTTGTGGTCTTTGCTTGTGCCTTTGCAAGTTTGTTGTTTGCACTGGCGTGCTTTGACTCCAACTTGAGGGATCTATTTTGAGCCTTGTTGTAGTTGCTCTCAGCTTTCTTCTCCATTGAAGCGGCTTTTTTCGCAACCTTCAGGTTTCCTTGTGCTTTCTTAAGTTCAGAAGTCTTTTTACTGATATCTTCCTTAGCGGTTGGGGAGTTAGTCGTCTTGGCGTTCAATTTTAAAGTGCTAAGTTCCGTCTTAAGACGGTCAACCTGATTGCTATACTCATTTTTCCAATCCTGACAGCTTCTACCGTCTTCCAAACTCTGTGCCATTACGGGCATTGCGATGGCTATAGCCATCATTGTTAGAATCTTTTTCATAATTTTGAATTTTAAAATAGTTAGTTTGAATGATTATCTACATAGTTCTTGACATATCTCGTCCTGGAAGGATCTTCCCATCGCTGATGAGGATACGCCTTGGTTAATAATACAGAAAGCTAGTGTGTGACCGTTCGCTGCGGTGAGGTAGCCAGCCAAAGAGACTATGCCAGTTACAGTTCCTGTTTTGGCACGGACATTGCCTTCTGCCTCTGTGCCAATCATGCGTTTCTGCAACGTGCCATCGAATCCGGCAATGGGTAGTGAGGGTAGCAGGTGTTCCCGGATGGTTGGCGTGCGCCAGGCATAACAGAGCATTGCAACAAGCATTTCAGCAGAGACATAGTTGTAGAGTGAGAGGCCGCTTCCGTCCGCCACCTTATACTGGTCAGGCTCAAGTCCAATACCCCTCAACAATTCTTCTGTGCACTTTGTTGCTTGTTTGTGTCCGGCATTTTTTTGTCCTGTTGAGGCTGCTATTTGGTAGAAGAGGCATTCAGCAATAATGTTGTCGCTGTTCTTCATCATCGGCTCCAGCACTTCGTCAATGCTGTGGCAGATGGTATAGACAGAACGCGACTGCTTGTTGGCTGTTGCTCGCTGCCCAACTTGGGAACTCACACGGATACCTGCCTTTGAGAGAGCTTGCAGCCAATTTTGTTCAAAAGAGTCTTTCCCATCGACAAGGAGGGCCGAAAGTGGACCATAGTCATCATCCCAGCACCATCCCCAACCAAGAGGAGTATCCTCGCGCATCGAGAGATCGTAAATCAAGTTCCCGGCAATACTTTCAATACCTTGCTGCTGCCTGATGGTCGCAGCCGCTTGAAGCAATTCGTCTGCATTGACGAGGGGGTCCATACCACCCACAATGCACAGGTCGCCGTTTAGTACACCGCCTGTCACGTTTCCTGTTATTCGGAAATCGGTGCGTAGCTGGTAATTACCGCTGAGGAAGTGCAGCGCTGTGATGGCTGTCACCAACTTCTGGCACGAAGCGGGACGCATGCGATGGGCTGAATTGATAGCATACAGAGGTTGTCCGTCTGTCAGGTCATAGACGTAAAGACCCAACTGGGTGGTTTCGAAAAGCGAAGATTGACAGAGTAAATCGAGTGCCTGCTGTTTGGAAGCTTGCCAGGTCCCTTGGGGAGCTCTGTACACCTGCGAAATGAGAGGTCGTGCACTCACCACAGGCTGGTTTTGCTGAACCATCGCTGCTGCTTCTTCCGTTACTTTCTCTTCCACAACAGCGGTCGCTGGAAGTTCCAGAGGGGCATCAGGCCTGATATCAGTCTGAAGACTGCGATGGTGAACGGTCTTGTGCGAAGCACACGATACCGTTATCAGCAACAACAGAATGTACTTTGTGTATTTCATTCGCTATGCTACAGGAATAGTTTTGTCAGTTGTTTTATGGCTGCAAAGATAGTGAGAAAGAAGTAAAAAAGCAACGTTTAGACCTAAAATTTATGAAAAAAACCACATATTATTTATAAAGTGTGCGGACATTCTTTAGAAGACAGCTCGGACGATTTGACAAACGTTGTCTGGTTTGGCCATGGTATAATAATGAATGGCAGGTACACCATGTTCCAGGAGTTCGCGGCTCTGCTTGATGGCCCATTCGATACCCAATTTGTAGGCATCTTCGGGTGACTTTGTTTTCTCCAGAAGATTGACAAGTGGCAGAGGTATGTCAATATGGAAGGAACGGGGCAAAAGGTCTATCTGTTTCTTTGACGAAATGGGTTTCAAGCCAGGGATAATGGGAACGGTAATACCTGCTTGCCTGCAACTATCGACAAAGCGGAAGAATTTGTCGTTGTCGAAGAACATCTGAGTGACAATATAATCCGCTCCAGCCTCTACCTTCTGACGAAGGTGTTGGATGTCTGTCTCGAGATTGGCTGCCTCGAAATGCTTCTCAGGATAGGCTGCCACACCGATGCAGAAGTCGGTTGCAAGTCCGCCCTTTACTGTCGGGTCGAGGTACTTCCCTTGGTTCAGGCCAGTAATCATCTTTACTAACTCTGAGCTGTGGCTGAAACCGTCAGGCTCGGGAATGAAATGCTTTTGACCAGGCAGCGCGTCGCCTCGCAAAGCCATAATATTGTTGATGCCCAGGAAATGCAAGTCCAGCAGTTCGCTTTCCACCCTGCTGCATGAGGAACCGCCACAGATAACATGGGGCACTATCTCCAAATTGGGATAGCGGCGCATGATAGCTGCTACAATGGCTACTGTGCCTGGGCGCTTTGCCAAAGTCATCCGCGTATAGGTGCCGTCCGTATTGGGAACATACTCTATCTCGTCGCGATGACAGGTGATATTGATGAAGGGAGGCCGGAACTCCATCAGCGGGTCGAGGCTCTGATAAAGACGGCTTGCATCGCTTCCCTTCAAAGGGGGAACAAGTTCGAAACTCGCAAACGGACGACGTTTTTCCTTGAGAATATCAATGACTTTCATGGAGTTTATTTACGATTTAGCGAATTACTATATATGTAAAATTTAACCATTTTGCTATTTAAGTTCTACCCCTTACGGGGGAGTTAGAGGGATCCATGAACTATGAACTTTGATAAGAGTTGTTCGCCTTCTTCGATGGTAATGCCGCGACGGTGGCAGTAGTCGGCAAGCTGTTCGCGGTCAATACGGCCGACGGGGAAATAACTGGCTTCGGGATGAGCGATGAAGAGTCCGCAGATGGAAGTCGAGGGTTGGATGCTATAATGGTCGGTTAGGGATATGCCAAGTTTTTGCTCAGCCTCCAATCTATCGAAGACAATGCGCTTCAGGGAATGGTCCGGACAAGTGGCATAGCCGAAGGCGACACGCAAGAGTCCCTTTCCTAACTCCTCTGAAGAGAAGGAAGGAGAACTTTGTTCTTTGTTTTTCGAATTTTGAATTAATTTTTGAATCCATTCGGCTCCGGCTTCTGCGAGACGTGCACAAAGGGCATGTGTCATCAATCGTCCGGCATCATCGGACGGTTCCTGCTTGGGACGGGCCGTAACGACGAAGAGTCCGATGGGTGAAGGATGCTGCTCGTCGAAATAATCGGCAAGACAACGAAAGCGTTGTGCGGCCGATTGGCTGCGGAGCATTGGTAGGAGTTGGCCGTCGCGACAAAGCATAATGTCGTTGCCCCTTCGGATTGCGGGTTCGGCCATATAGAGTCCCTGCACCTCCAACAAGTTTTCGTTAATGGCTTTTTCGAGGTATAGCTGACCTTCGTGAAGCGTTTTCTCGGCTTCTGGATTCACCAGGAGTTGCCTAAGGGTTTCACCTTTGAAGCCCCAGAATAGCAGGAACATGCGCCAATCGATGAGTTCCTTTAATAATGAAAGGTTTAAATGGGAGTTAAAGGAGTCGGGGGAGATGTAGGGATGATAGTTTAATTTTTCATTTTTCACTTTTGATTCTTCACTTCCTCGTCTATTGGCTTCGGCATAAGGAGTCAGGGGAGTATGATGCTCGTTGTAGGCATCGCGAATCTGTTGCTGCTCAACCTTGATTTGTTCGATGAAATGGGGGGAAACTGAAGCTAATCGCTTTGCAAGTACCGATGTTTGGGATGCATCGCCGCCATAAATGACGAGACCTTCGTATAGAGGAGCCAGTTTGACGGCAGTATGTACCGCCGAAGTAGTTGCGCCGCCCACGAGAATAGGCACCTGCAGGTGTTCGCGCTGGAAAAGTTGACAAAGTTGCTCCATTTCCTTCAATGAGGGCGTGATGAGGCCGCTGATGCCAACTAATACAGGGTGATGCTGTCGTGTTTTCTCCAGAATCTTCTCGCATGGCACCATTACACCTAAATCAATAACCTCGAAACCGTTACAAGCCAACACAATACCTACGATGTTCTTTCCGATATCGTGCACATCGCCGTTGGCCGTAGCAAGTACCACACAAGGTTTGTCCTTATTGCTTGTCTCGTCTGCTGCATCGATGTATGGCTGCAGCAGAGCGACGGCATCTTTCATAACTTGAGCCGAGCGAACGACCTGCGGCAGGAACATTTTCCCTTCGCCGAACAGTTGGCCAATGCGTTCCATTGCCTGCATCAGGGGCTGCTCTATCACATTGATGGGCTGTCCATACTTTGCAAGAGCCTCTGGAATGTCTTCCTGGAGGTGGCTGCTGTCGCCTTTAGTCAGGGCGTAGGTCAGACGCTCCTCTACAGCCCCTTCCCGAAGTCCTCCGCTGGGGAGGATATTGTTAGAGGAAATCTCCCCCTTGGGAGGGAGTAGTAAGGGGGCTATATTCAGGAGTCTATCTGTCGCCTCGTCGTCGGTATTAAGTATGACATCTTCGACAGCCCGTAACAGTCGTGGTTCTATGTTGTCATAGACTTGCAGCATGGAGGGATTGACAATCGCCATGTCGAGACCTGCACGAATTGCGTGGAAGAGGAAGACGGAGTGCATGGCTTCCCTTACCTGATTGTTCCCACGGAAAGCGAAGGAAAGGTTACTCACTCCTCCGCTGGTTTTGCAGAAAGGCAAGTTCTGCTTTATCCATTCAACCGCATGAATGAAGTCGATGGCGTATGTCTGATGTTCTTTGATGCCTGTTCCTATGGAGAGAATGTTGACGTCGAAGATGATATCCTGAGGCGGGAAGCCGATGCCAGTCAGCAATTTGTAAGCACGACAGGCGATAGCAATCTTGCGGTCGTAGGTTGTTGCCTGTCCCTGTTCGTCGAAAGCCATCACAACAACGGCGGCTCCCAGACGGCGAAGCTCTTGAGCCTTGTCGATGAAGTCTTGCTCACCGCCTTTGAGGCTGATGGAGTTGACGATGCACTTGCCTTGCGAGTTCTTAAGGCCTGCAAGAATTGTCTGCCAATCGCTGCTGTCAATCATCAGGATGGCTCGCCCAACGGCTGGGTCTCCATTGATGTGTTGGCAGAAGGTTTGCATCTCCATGCGGCTGTCCAGCATGGCATCGTCCATATTGATGTCGATGACCGTAGCGCCACCCTCTATCTGTCCGCGAGCCACACTGAGAGCTTCTGCGTATTGCTTTTCTGCGATGAGTCGGGCAAAGCGGCGCGAGCCGGCCACATTGGTCCGCTCCCCAACATTGGTGAAGTTCTGTGTCTCCTTGTCTATCAGTAGAGGCTCCAAACCCGATACCCGCAACTTCTTGTCCTGTATTGGAACAACTCTGGGCTGGATGCTTTGTAGTGCCTTGCTGATGGCGCGGATATGATGTTCGTCTGTGCCGCAACAACCTCCGGCGATGTTGATAAATCCTGCTTCGGCCATCTCTTGCAGATGACGGGCGGTATAGTCGGGCAATTCTTCGTATTCGCCCATCTGATTGGGCAGTCCAGCATTCGGATACAGCGAAATCGGCAAGGGAATGCGATTAGAAAGTTGTTCTACAAACGAGCGTAGGTCGGTAACTCCGAAAGAACAGTTGAGTCCGAAGCTGAGAAGATAAGGATAATGGCTAATGCTGATGTAGAAAGCCTCTAGTGTCTGACCTGTCAGCGTACGGCCACTACGATCATTGATGGTAACTGATACCATAACCGGAATTTCCCGATGAAATCGTCCATTTATGTGCTGTATGGCATAGAGTGCAGCCTTTGTGTTCAGCGCATCATAGCAGGTTTCCAGGAGCAGTATATCAGCTCCGCCTTCCAAAAGCGCCTCGGCCTGTTCTTCGTAGGCAGAAGCCATATCGTCGAAAGTAAGGGGCCGACCTGCAGGTTTGCTCAAGTCCGTCGAAAGGGTCAGGGATTTCGAGGTAGGCCCCATCGAGCCGGCCACCCAGACTTTTCGCCCAGCAGCATCAGCCACTTGGCGGGCAATGCGGGCTCCCTCGCGGGCCATCTCACTCGCAAATTCGGAACAATGATATTCCTGCTGGCTGATGCGGTTCGAGGAAAAGGTATTGGTGGCGATAATGTCGGCTCCAGCCTCAATGTAGAGGCGATGAATGTCGGCAATGACCTTTGGTGCAGTCAGACACAGCACATCGTTGTTACCGACAAGCGACACACGCCAATCCTCGAACCTTCCCCTGTGGAAACTCTCCGCAGACAGTCCGAAAGCCTGTATTCGTGTGCCCATTGCACCGTCCATTATCAGGATGCGCTCCCTGATACAATCCCTTATTTCCTTAAACGTCTGTTCCATTCTGGCTGCAAAGGTACGAGTAAGTGAGCGATTTTCCAAATTTATTAGAGAAAATCCGAACGGTAGTACTTTCGACCGCAGGTCAAAGGTACGAATAAGCGAAGACAATACAAAATAAATGTTTTTATTTTTAATGTTGAGTGCAGAGGTAGCCTGCAACACACATATAACATATATATTAATATGTATAAAAGAAGGGAAAAAAGTATGAAAAAAGGGCCTTTTGAGAAGTTCCGAACTTTTCATTAAAAGTTCGGAACTTCTCGCGAAAGGTTCGGAACTTTTCACGAGAAGTCCGGAGCCCTATTTTTGACCCCCAAAAAAGGGAATAATATCATCCTTCCAGAACGGATTTACAATATTTCTCTTGCAATCCAGGCACAGGCTTCGGCATCGGCAAGGGCATGGTGATGATTCCTCATGCTGAAACCACAAGCTGAAGCAACGGTTTGCAACTGGTGGTTTGGAAGAAACGGGAACTTCATGCGTGATACACAAAGAGTGTCGTAGAACTCATAATCCGGATAGTCCATCTGATAGACGCGGAACACGGCTCTTAGGCAACTTTCGTCGAAAGGTCGGTTGTGGGCCACAAGTGGCAGTCCTTCAATAAGTGGCTCTATCTGAGCCCATACCTTTGGGAACACAGGGGCACCGTCTGTGTCCTGACAGCAGAGACCATGAACTCGGGAACACCAGTAGTTGTAGTAGTTCGGCTCTGGCTGAATGAGTGAGTAGAAAGAATCTGCAATCTCGCCATTCCGTACAATCACTACGCCCACAGAACATACAGAACTGCGTTCGTTGTTGGCTGTCTCAAAATCTATTGCTGCAAAATCCCGCATTGTTCTTTTTGACAATAAACCGCCACAAAGGTTCTCTATTTCTGCAGTAGAGTTGTTTTGCGGCCGCGAGATAGAACATGGCCAGTGTTGCTTGTGCTATCGACTACCTGCTCATCAGTACTACGGGTGAAGGGTGAGTAGTTGTCCCAATCGTAACGCGATCCGTATCCGTAGATGTTTACGTAAGGTGTCCAGCTATAATAATCAACCATTTTGTATAGACGGAATGTTGTGTTGGATGCAGGAAAGGTTCCAGCAAAGTAATCGTTGGTCATGTGATAATTGCTAATACGGGTATCTAACATGTGGTCGTAATCGTAGGAAAGATAGATTACGCCATTGTTGATAGACCAAGTGAAGTGGTAATACTGATACTCGTAAGGACCGTAATCGTAATAGTCTACCTGTGTGCCTGTACCATAGCTGGCGTATGAATGGTCGGGGATGAAACGGATGTAGGTGTTGTAGGAGTCGAAGGTGTATGTACGCCCTCTTTCAACATAGGTGTAGTACATACCGAAATCGCCCCGCCATTCACCAGAGAGTACCATAGACTGGTTGGTGTCTTCTGTATCGATGCATGAAGTGAACATGCATGCACATGCTATAAGGATAGCAGAGAAAAAAGAGTATTGAAGTTTCATAATTCTATGTTTTTACAGGTTTGTATGGCGCAAAGGTACGGAATAATTGTGTCCTGCAAAAGGGAAAACGCGCAAAGGTGAGGGGAATTTTCCTATAAAAATGCAAAACCATCCTAACTTTGATAGAAAAGGAACTGTTGATTTGTGTATTCCCATTGAACAACTCGGAATCGGATAAGATGTGCCAGAAGAACAATAACCTTATAGCGGGGAATGTGAGAACGGCGGACAATATGATTGAGGGGGAGACGCTGGTCTTGCAGGACTTTAAGGATTTTCCTGATAGAATCTGTATAGGTCATCACTGCACCTTGAGTGTTCTGCGACTCGCGCCATATGGCCAGATGTACTGGCGAGGCGACGATATTTTCGTCGGCAATACGGATATAGGCGCGTAAGTTTCCCATATCGTCAAGGGCGTAGACGGGACGGCGGTCAGAAGGAGGAATGGTGGCGACGACAATGGTACGCCCATTAGCATGGTAAGTGTCGAACTTGATACTGGCTTCCGGACGGCAATAACGATATGCGGCCAAATGCATCATGTAGATTTCCTCTTCAGAGCGCACTCCGGACATGTTGCCATCGTCGCGGACACCAATCAGTAGTCGTCCTCCATCGGTATTGGCAAATGCGGATACAGACTTGGCCAATTTCTGTGCATCGGACACTCTATATTTGAAGTCCTGCTGCTGGTGCTCACCCTCACGAATGAGGCTCAATAGAAAATCTTTGTCGTCCATTCTGAGGTACAAAATTACGAATAAGTGAGAGAAATGCAAAAAAGAAAACAATTTTTTTTCCTTTCATTTCCGAACGGAAGTATTTTCGACCGAAGGTCAAAGTTACGAATAAATGAGAGAATTACCAAATCTTATTTGAGTCTTTTCGCGCGCGCGTATAATATATATAATGTATATAGGTGAAAAAGTCATGTTTTCTGTAAAAAAGTGTTGTAATATTTTGTCAGTTTGTTGAAAAGCTGTACCTTTGCAGCCGCAAAAGAGGAGAGGCCGCCTCTTCGGTGGTGGCCGGACTTTGATGCGCTCCAACGGGAGCACGTTCTTTGAGAGATTTACATAGACAGAGATTGTAGTACAAGAAACAAGTACAAGCG